>JABHGY010000013.1 GCA_018671775.1 Fidelibacterota bacterium | reverse complement strand
TTTAGACATTTTGAAAATTATTGATGTGAATCCAAGAGAGATTTAATGGCATAAAGGGGAATGTTTTCTATCCTATCGTTCCGACTGTAATTTTCCAAAGAAAGGCGAATTCCTCTATCAAGATTTTTAGAATTAAGAAAAAGAAACATACTTTGCATTTGACCTTTGGTCCCGGCTTTAACTTCTATTGGGATAATATTTCCATCTTGCTGAATAATATAATCAATTTCAGCGTTACTGCTTTTAGCTTCACGATGCCAATAGTATAATTGTGGTTGTAGCAATGATGATTGGTGATGCATTAACTGAATACCTGCTGTGACTTCGGCTAGACTGCCTTTGTTTATCAGTTCCAAATTATTTTTCAAAAAATAATCTTTCAAATTTAGGCCTAAGAGCCTTTGATAAATACCCGAATCAAAAGGCAATATTTTGAACTTTTTGGGGTTTATTTGACTGCCCAAAGGGATCCCAGAACTACCAGAGTGGTGAATTTTATAGATTAATCCCGCTTGAAGAAGAAGTTGCAATGCAGATTTGATTGTTTTATGCTCTAATTCAGGCGCAACATGTTTATAAATAAATTTATTTCCCGCCTGTTTTGCTATGGATTGAAAGACAAGTTTTAAGGCTTCAAGGGGTGATCGTTTTTTGTATTTCGCAAAATCTGTTTGGAATGACTGTACCAAATTATCTAATAATTGTGTGCAGTTTAGATAATTTCCTGTTTCAAGGTATTCAGAAACAACTTCCGGCATTCCTCCAATAATTTGGTATGTTTTAAAATAGTCACACGCCAATTGATGTAAATTATTTTCTAATGGATTATTTGAATCGGCAGCATCAATAATGGGTGGTAGCGACGGATGGATTTCAGATAAAAATTCGTGGTAAGTCAGGGGATACATAAACAATGTTTGGATTCTTCCGACGCCAAAAGATGGTATTTCTTCCAGAGCGAATTCTAAAAGTGAACCAGCGGCAACTACATGTAAATCCGGCATTTTTTCATAAAAGTACCGTAAAGAGCGGATCGCATTTGGACACGCTTGGATTTCATCAAAAAAGACAAGTGTTGTTCCTTCTATAATGGGGATATTGTATTGAACCGAAAGTGTTTGAATTATATTTTGAACATCCATGTCTCCACCAAACAGAGAATGAATATTTGTATTATCGTCAAAATTCACTTCAAGAATACGATCAAACTTCTGTCCGAATTTTCGAATTGAAAATGTTTTGCCAACTTGCCTTGCACCCCGAAGCATTAAAACTTTTCTATTCGTGGTGGTTTTCCACGAGGATAAGGCATTTTCAATAGATCTTTTAATGGATTTCATTTATTTAATTACCATAAATACAAGGCAATAATAGATAATATAGTCCATAAATACAAGGCAATCTTTTCTTGAATTTTAGGTGAGAGATACACCATTTTTACAATCCGGAGTATGTAAGATTTATCCACACCTTCGTATTCGGCGATGTCTCGTATAGAATGCCCAATGTCGAGTAGATCATTATATTTTAAAGATAAGGCCATAAACCGGGTAATACTTGGCAGGATAGAGGGAGTATCTTGTTTCGTGCTGTTAGGCCTGCCAACCTTGAAAAGAAGATAAAAAGCCCTGTATTTTGTAATGATATCATTAATTACAAGCGAAGTGATATTGACTATGATATTCATAAGGCGTTTGAAAATATAAAAAAATTAATTGAAATGATTTAGGTCGATTAATGATAAAACAATGCTTATCACTCGCAACTTCTAAGCAATTCCAAAACTATAGCTATTCATCCAAAATCAACATAAGAGGTTTAGACATTTTAATAATTGCCATAAATTCCATTATGACGGCATTACCGGAAAAGGTGCAAAACATAGAGACAAGAAGAAGAACTCGAACCACTGTTACGTTAGCATTACGTAATGAGGACAAATAGGAAGAAATAATATGAAATACTTAAAATATTTTCTGATGCCGATTTTAACGCTTCCTTTGATTGTTGGCATATTTCTTGGTGGGAATTGGATGTGGTTGGGTTTGAGTTTATTATTCTTGATTGTCATTGTGGGCGATGCGGTTCTAGGCGATGATACATCAAATCCTCAATATAA
>JABHGY010000100.1 GCA_018671775.1 Fidelibacterota bacterium | reverse complement strand
TAAGGCACGTCTGAATCTGCGAAGTCTTCAAATTTTGTGATGAATTTCACCGTGCCGTTCATAGGCGGAACTAAAACGACATCTTTCCAACCTTGCATGTGAGCTGGCGGTGTTTCACCATTTATTTCTAAAATATTGAATTGAACATCGTGAATATGAAATGGATGTGATATTTGCGACTGATTTGTCAATTCCCAAATTTCAGTATTATTTAGTGGAATTTCATAATTAATAACATTCATATCAAAGGCTTCACCATTAAAGACAAAAGGACCATTTAATGCGCCATTGGGTCCCATCACGGCTGGAGAAAATTGAATTATTCTTGTTTCATCAATCTCATTTTGATCCCATTCATCAACGCTAACAAGCGTAGAAGGAATCGAGCTAATAGGGTTTGCCGTTTGCGTGCCGACATGTAAAGAAAGTAGAGGAAAATCTGCTCCATTTAAATGATTATCCGTATAATAAGGGATAGAGCTTCCACCCATTCCACCGATAGTTGCTGTACCATAAATACCACTTGGAATGGTAGAACCAAAGTTCATCACATGGACCATTTCATTTTCATGATGAGTCAAATCAACGAGAATCTCATAACGTTCTCCTGGTGATATGAGTAGTTCGTCCAAAGCAATGGGCGCTTCTAATAAGCCACCGTCTGTCCCGATGACATAAAAAGTCTCGTGATTATCCAGTCCCACATTAAAAGATCGTTCGGATGCACCGTTGAGCAACCGAAATCTCACGATTTGTGCAGGTGCATCAAGATAGGCGTCTCGTGTTCCGTTGGTAAATAAGGCTGTATCCAAACCACTTGAATCCATATTGGTTACGATTTGATAGTTTTCATTCAAGGTTTTTGTTTGAAAAACTAAGGGAAAGTCATCCACGCCATATTCCCGAGGTAAATCTAATAAGGCTTCTTCATCGTCTTTCACAATCACAAATCCTGCGATGCCCATTTGAACATGCTCATTTGTCTTATGCATTAGATGAGGGTGATACCACATGGTTGAGGCGTGGTCCATCACTGTAAATTGTGGGTTCCAAATCGTATTTGGTGGGATAGGCGTATGAGGACCGCCATCGACTTCAGCAGGGACATGCATACCATGCCAGTGAATAGTGGTCGTATCAGAAAGTTGATTGTCGAAAGTTATATTGACCGTTTCTCCTTTTTGCATCAAAAGTGTAGGACCTAAAATAGGTGAACTAATACCCATAGTTTGAGTCATAACGCCTGGAAAAAATTCCATTTCACCTTCTTGAATGGTCAGGTCAAAATTAGGTCCAGTCAAAAGGGGGGGAATGATGATTGGGCTTTGTGAAAATCCCAAGCTTATGAGTAATAGCAATTTGAATAGTAGTTTCATATTTTCTCTTCTTTGTGTCTTATGCTTATTGGATAAGTATTTGAATGGATATTTTTCTTAATTCGCTTAACTTTATTTGCAGCACCGGCATAAGAAATGTTCAAAGTTTTTGCCAATTGTTTAATATTTTTTGTATTGTGTGCATAAGCACGTTGGATAAGTTCATCTTCGAATAATTGATTCATCTCTTTCCAGGATAAGGAAGGATTTTTTTGAATAAATCGCTGGATAGCTTCGTTCTTAGTGTTTGAATCTTTTGCTTTGTGAAGAATATCAAAAATAGATCTTTCACTCATTTTTAAGTGATTTGCCGCGTCTCTTTTTGAATCACATTGACTGATGGTGTTTTCAAGAAATAGATCTTGAAATATTTGTTTTGATTTTGCGAGAGATTGAGAAATAAGTTTTTCCCAATCAGAGTCATGAGAAGCATCCGAAGCGAACGCTTGTTTATACTTTTCTTGAAAGGCGAAATAACCATTCATGGCTTTTAATGTATCTCCTGCACAGGGGAAATGATTCTCAACCATATTCATCCCAGCGCGAAATCCTTGCGAATGAAATGATTGACTCAATGATAAATTCCCCAAATCTTCATACAGTGCTCCCAAGTAAAAACTTAATCCTGTAATGCGATGATAAATCCCTTTTTCGGTGGCAATGTGTAAGGCTTGAGTAAAGGAAGCAATGGCGGGTGCGTTTGCATTCATTTTGAGTTCCACAAATCCTTTATTTGCCAAAGCGACACATTGAACGTAATAGTTTTTGCTTTCGGAGCTAACGCTCTGCAATTTTGAAATAGCGTCATCCAACTTATCCATATGGAAATAGAGCATGGCAATATCATGCTCAATGGCGATTGCAATATGGTTTTTTTCATTTTGCAGTGCAACTTCCATCCCTTTGATATAGGCTTCCATTGCTTGATGATAATCCTGTTGCCGACGATAAGCATTACCAATTGCCTTCCAATGATTGGCTTGTGCTTCTGCGTTGTTTCTATTTTGGAAATACAAAAGAGAAGATTTTAAGGCAGGAATCACATTCACGTTGAGACGCATTTGATTTTCTAAGTATCTGAATTCTGCGTATCGAATAAGTGTTTCAGATTGCGTCTGGTCTTTAATTTTCTCTAGTAGTGTTTGTGCATATTCAATATTGCCAGTGACGGAAAGGAGAATGGCCATTTCCATCGATAAAAAAGCACGCGCATCATTTGCGTTTGAATTATTGAGTAAAGTATGGGCATAGCCCAGCGCTTTTGCCGTTTCTAATAAATTGCCGATTCCTTTATAATAACGGCTAATCCCAATATAAATAATGGACCGCACAATAGGATCACTTTGTTCGTTTAACAAGGAATCAAGATTTAATTTTGTCTCAGGAAATTTTGCCAATTCTAAGTTTGACGCTTCTTGAATAAAACCCACCCAACGCGAATCATGGGTAAATTGCTGAATATCTTCCGTGAGAATAGGTGGCGTATTTTCAGGGAAAATCTTATGAATGCTTGTAAATGTGTCCATCATTGTAGGTTTAAATTATAGCAAAACAATTTCCCTTGCAAGCCAATTTATAAAAATATGCATATATATCTAAAAATATGCATATTTTAAAATCGCTTGCACTCTAAGCATATTAGTGCTACACTACACCGTAACACAAGAGAAATAAACAATGAATTTAAACTTTTCAGACAAAATGCCCCTTTATTTTCAAATTGCAGATTTGATTCGCCATGCCATTCTTTCTGGAGATTTGACTGAGGGGGAACCCATTCCATCCGTGCGAAAAATGGCAGTGGATTATAATATCAATCATCAAACCATTTTAAAAGCAACGCAGATTCTCATCCAAGAAGAATTATTAGAAAAAAAACGAGGGCAAGGTATGTTTGTAAGATTGGGTGCTTTAGGCAAACTGCAGAAAAACGAATCTCAATCCTTTTTAGAAAAAGAATTCCCTAATTTTATTCGAAAAGCAAAGGCATTAAATATGAGCAAATCAGAGATTATCCACATCATCAAAAAACAATTTGAGGACACAAATGAATAATTTAGTAAATCTCAATCAAGTAACAAAAAAATATGGGGATACGAACGCTTTGGATCAGGTTAATTTGGATATTCCCAGTGGACGCATTGTTGGATTAATTGGTCCAAATGGCGCAGGGAAAACTACGCTCCTTCGGGCGTTGACTGGGCTCATCGACTATGAGGGCTCCATTTCAATCTTGGACATTGAGCCGAAAGAAAATCGCCATTTACTTATGGAAAATATCGGCGTGATTCATGATATTTCTGTCTTGCCACCATGGATGACTGTGGAACAAGTTTTGGAATTCCAAATAGGAATTCACTCAAAATTTGATAAGGAAAAATG
>JABHGY010000099.1 GCA_018671775.1 Fidelibacterota bacterium | reverse complement strand
TTTGTCCAAAAAGGCTTGGGGATTGAAAAATATGACCGAGAAGGACGCGTGCTTCTAACAGAGCATAATGATTTTCTACTTTATAATATATATTTTCCCAATGGACAAAAGGACGATATTCGCTTACAATATAAATTAGATTTTTATGATGAATTGCTCCCTATTATCAATGAGCAAGTGGAGTCTGGAAACAATGTGATTGTAACGGGAGATTGGAACACAGCACATCACCCGATTGATTTAGCACGTCCACAAGCGAATGAAAAAACGTCTGGATTTATGCCCATCGAACGAGAACGACTGGATACGTATATGGCACATGGATGGGTGGATACATTTCGGTATTTTCATGAAGAGGGAGACCGCTATACGTGGTGGTCTTATCGCACGGGAGCACGCGATCGAAATGTGGGCTGGCGGATTGACTACTTTTTTGTAAACAAAGAGATGATAGAGTTATGTTCTGATGGTGATATTCTTCACCAAGTTTTAGGTTCTGATCATTGTCCAATTTCCTTAAATTTAGACCTATGATAAATAAAAAAGATATAACACGCAATTGGCTTAAGCGTTACACAGGCACAGACCCGGACGCTTTTGGGGAGCGTATTCTCGTAACCAATTTCCAGAATTATGTGGAAAAATTTGCGAAGCGATTTGATGTACCGATTCAAGGAATTGGGGGTCCTATGACTTCTGCAACAAATACTGAGGGATTGTCAATTATCAATTTTGGCATTGGGTCTGCCAACGCGGCGACGATTATGGATTTATTATCCTGCATTCAACCAAAAGGTGTTTTGTTTTTGGGCAAATGTGGCGGATTAAAACGCTCAACCGATTTGGGTCATTTTATTTTACCCATTGCGGCCATCCGTGGGGAAGGAACCAGTGACGATTATTTCCCAAAAGAAGTCCCTGCCATGCCTTCTTTTAAATTACATAAATATGTATCTGAACTTTTGGTGAAGCACGATTTAGACTATCGAACGGGCGTTATTTATACCACGAACCGGCGCGTGTGGGAGCACGATGAAGATTTCAAAGCTTATCTAAGAAAAATTTCTGCCATTGGAATTGATATGGAAACGGCCACCATTTTTATCACTGGATTTGCCAATCGCATTGACCGGGGAGCCTTGCTCTTGGTTTCGGATACACCCATGATTCCTGAGGGCGTTAAAACGGAAGAATCAGATATGGAGATTACACGGAAATATGTGGATCTCCATCTTGAAATGGGCATTGAAGCCATGACCCAAATTAGCGAAGAAGGGGAAGCCATTAAGCACTTTACATATTAATATCTCAGGCTTACAGCTCGATTGTTTTCCTGTAAAAACGATTTGGAATTTATTGAACGTGCCTCTGGATATTTTAGCATTCGAATTGTAAAAATGCCCATGAAATAAGCATCTGCATCTTGCGCGCCAAAGTCACTTTTCACGCGATTATTCACACCGCCAGACATACTTGTGGTCGTTTCAAAAGATAAATCAGCGTTTCCGAATTCCCGTTTTTCTACATGTTTATAACTATCATCTTTGATTAAAATAAAATGCTCAAATCCGCTTTCAAGCGTTATTTCAGAACAACGATAAATTAAGCGCATTCTGACAGCATCTTTATTTTGATGTTGATTTCCTCGATATTTAACTTGAATTGTGTTTTTATCTATTTCTACTTCGCTATATCCACTGGAACCATTTAAGGGACCATAGCTGGCTGAACAGCTTATAAAAACAAACAAGGGCATTAATAACAAAATAACCATTTTTTTATCTGGTTTTGTTTTCATTGAATTAAAATAATTTATACTCATAAGCTGTTTATCCTTTCCAAATGCAAAAAATCATTAAAATAATTAGGACATTAAATCCACACCAATGGCATCAGCAAAGACCAGTCCTTTTTTTGTCAGGCGAATCATGTCGTTCTCAATATTAATACAGTCAGACCATTTTTTTATCGTTTTTTCTAAGGATTCCTTTTCCACATAATCTTGGGAAATCCCTTGAATCATTCTCAAACCAAACCCAATTTTTTCATTTAATAGTTGATTCTGATTTAAACTTTCTGAAAAGGTGACGGGAGATTTTCCCGTTTCTATTTTGTCCATGTATCCGTCTAAATGTCTAATATTTGACCAGCGATTTTTTCCATCAAAACTATGGGCAGAAGGACCAAAACTTAGATAAGGATCAATATTCCAATAATGGAGATTATGTTCACAAGCAAAACCTGGTTGAGAAAAATTCGATATCTCGTAAGCAGGGTATCCATTTTTTTCCATGAGTTCATGCGTTCTCAAAAACCATTCTCCCGCCAAATCATTTTCTGGCATGGTAACTTTTTTGTCTTTCACCAGTTTAAAAAGCCCCGTTCCCTTTTCTAGGGTTAAGGTATAAGCTGAAATATGTTTTGGACTCAGATCAACAACCTGTTTCAAATCTCGCTCCCACGTTTCCCGAGTTTGTCCTGGAATTGCATAAATCAAATCACAATTGATATTATCAAATCCAGCAGTTTTGGCGTTTTTGAACGTTTCAAAAACAGCATCAACGGAATGAATGCGCGTGAGGAATTTCAATAAAGTTTCATCCAAAGATTGAACGCCCATTGAGATTCGATTGATGCCCAAACTGCGAAAGTCTTTGAGTCGCTCCAAAGGAGCTTCACCAGGATTCGCTTCAATCGTGATTTCCTCTAATTGGGAAATATCAACTTTTTTTTGGAGCGCAGTTAGGATTTGTTCTATAAAAAGTGGGTCCAATAAACTGGGCGTTCCACCGCCGATAAAAAGGGTATCAAATATCCATTTTGAAGTATCAATCTGACAAGCATCAATTTCTTTCAACAGCGATTTGATAAACCGAGGAATGGCATCATTTTGGTCCGCGATTGAATAAAAATCGCAATAAGAACATTTGGTTAAACAAAAAGGGATGTGGATGTAAAGTCCTGCTTTTATCATAGCGGAATTTAGTGAGTATAAAACTTTCCATTTTTCACTTTCTATTTTGACCTTTTAGCTTCTTGTTGTTTGAAAATATTGTGTCGAAATTTATGAATGAGTATTCAGGTAAAAATCATCCAGTCTTCCTCAGAAATGGAGAAGGCATTTCAGATTCGCACCGTTGTTTTTGTGGAGGAACAAAAGGTTCCCATGAACATTGAAATGGATGAGTTTGATAAAAAGTCCATACATATTTTGGCAAAATGGAAAAATGAAGATGTTGGAACCGCACGCTGGAGAAAAACATCCAATGGCATTAAACTTGAACGTTTTGCTGTGCTAAAAAATTTCAGAAACAAACAAATTGGAACGGCATTAGTCAAATTTGCTTTGAAACAGATAGAAGACACTGAAAAAATATATTTAAATGCACAAGAAAGTGTTATTAAGTTTTATCATCAATTTGGATTTATCGAGGAGGGGTCTCGTTTTTATGAAGCGAACATTTCCCACAAAAAAATGGTATTAAAAAAGAAATGAATCACTCACCTAAACAATCTGCATTTCGCCGTCTAATGGGATATGTGGCGAAGTATACCATCCCAGTCTCTTTATCGGCGGTTGCTTCTATTCTTTTTGTCTTATTGAATAGTCTGTCTATTTGGTTGACCGCATCTTTAATCAATAGTATTCTATCAGATTTTTCTGAATTAGCATTTCAGCAAGCAGGGTGGGCTCAAGATTTGGGTGCACTTACGCTCAATGAAAAATTAAAATATTGGACGAATGTCCTGATTTTACGCGAAACGCCAATGGAATCGTTAAAAGTATTATGCTTGACAATTTTGGCTGTGTTTATGACAAAGAATATTTTTCTATATTTGAAAAAAGTTTTACTCACATTTGTCCAATTGCGTTTGGTCACTGAATTAAGAAATAAGCTTTATGCCCATATACAAACCTTATCTCTTGGGTTTTTCCATCATCGTAAAACAGGCGAAATATCTTCGATTATCATCAATGATGTCCAAAGTATGCAAGTAGCTTTTTCAACAAGTTTTCAAAAAATATTGGTGGAGCCTTTTAATATTATAACATTTATTCTTCTCATGGGAATCATCAGTTTCAAGTTGACGCTCATTTCTATTTTAGTTCTACCACTTGCGGGCGTGTCTATCGTTTATATTGGGCGAAGTATTCGTAGGAAATCAAGGCGCACGGCGGTGCAAATTGCGGGCATTATGAACATCATTTCAGAAACCCTTTCTTCGATTCGAGTTGTCAAATCTTTTTCAATGGAAAAGAAAGAGTCGAAGCGTTTTGCAAAAGAGAGCGAACACTTTTTTAAGCTTCTTTTTCGTCGAGCAAGATTGGCTCATTTTACCCCATCTATCACAGAAACTATTGGTGTTTCAATTGGTGTGGTTTTACTTTGGATTGGCGGCATGGATGTAATTCAATATCAAGCCATTACATCAGAAGATTTTATCCGCTTCATCCTTTTGCTATTCTCAGTGCTTGCGCCCATTAAATCTCTAACCAACGTGAATGTTCAAATTCAAACGGGTCTCGCTTCAGCTGAACGAGTATTTGCTTTGATGGATATTGAGCCAGAGATTGTTGATTCTCCATCAGCAAAGCAAATTGAAAGCTTTAAAAATAATGTTCAACTTGAGCATGTATTCTTTCAATATAATGATGAATCAGAACAAGTAATTTCTGATATTTCCTTTGAAATTCAACGTGGAGAAGTGGTGGCGCTTGTCGGCCCCAGTGGTGCAGGAAAATCCACCATTGCAGATTTGATACCCCGTTTTTATGATATTGATTCTGGCTCTATATTGATTGATGGAAAACCCATTAAAGAAATCCAAATTCAATCCCTCCGATCTCAAATGGGCATTGTATCTCAAGAAACAATTTTGTTCAACGATACGATTCGAAATAATATTGCATATGGCATAAATTCGGCAACAGAAGCAGAAATTGAATCTGCCGTAAAAGCAGCAAATGCTTGGGAGTTTATCGTTGAATTGCCTGAAAAATTGGACACAAATATCGGAGAAAAAGGAGCAAGACTTTCAGGGGGGCAGAGACAGAGAATTGCGATTGCCAGAGCCCTTTTAGCCAATCCGCCCATTTTGATATTGGATGAAGCGACATCCGCCCTAGATACAGAATCAGAGCAACTGGTTCAAGAAGCTTTAGATAGACTGATGAACGAAAGAACCGTTTTGGTGATTGCCCATCGTCTTTCTACCATTGTAAATGCAGATAAAATTATCGTTTTGGAAAAAGGAAAGATTGTAGAAATGGGTTCGCACAAAGATTTGCTCGCAACAAAAGGTTTATACAAAAAGCTCCACGATATTCAGTTTAATGACCGGGACTAAAACAGATTTTTTAACACATAGCGCGTTTGATTATAAGTCGATTATATTTGATTTTGATAGCACCATTATCAAAACAGAAAGCTTAGATAAGCTCGCCCAATCCGCATTAGCAGATCACCCAAATCAAAAAACTATTTTAGGCAAAATTCAGGCCATCACAGTAGCAGGGATGAATGGAGAAATCCCTTTTGACGAATCCTTACCACAACGGATTAAATTATTTTCCGCAAATCAAGCCTTGATTCAAAAAATAGGAACAGCCTTAATCAAGGATATTTCAGACTCTTTTCATCAAAATCGTCAATGGATAAAAACAAATGCTGAATGGATTTATGTTGTTTCTGGAGGATTTCGTGAAATCTTGCTTCCTGCTTGTATTGATTTAGGTTTTAAGGAAAACCATATTTTTGGCAACGAGCTTTTCTACGATACAAACGGACAGATTACGGGTATCAATAAAAAGAATCCCTTAAGTCAGGTTCATGGTAAGGCATTGCTTCTAGCATCATTAAGTCTGCCCAAACCCATTGCCGTCATTGGTGATGGCATGACCGATTTTGAAATTGTTGAGCAAGGACAGGGTGATGTGTTTTTTGCTTTTACTGAAAATATAAGAAGACCACTTGTTGTAGAGAAATCATATCTTCCTCTTCATTCTCTAAATGGATTTATAAAATATTTCCAGATAAGTTAGTCTTTTATATTCAACGAAGTTAAATTTCAAAGTGTAAGATTGGACGATTTTGATGTTTATACTATACGATACAAGTCCGAGTTGGATTTATCCAAATGGCTCATCCGAGCATCCATTAAATCAATAAATAAAAGAGGGGAATAGCGATGTCATTACTCAAAAATACCTTAAGCCACAAAATCCCTGACTGGCGTTATGACGCAAAAATATTGATTGAAGATAAGGGGAATGAAATTATCGGAAATGTGACCCTTGCCCAGGTTTATGGT
This sequence comes from Fidelibacterota bacterium, assembly GCA_018671775.1. Classification (GTDB taxonomy): domain Bacteria; phylum Fidelibacterota; class Marinisomatia; order Marinisomatales; family UBA1611; genus JABHGY01. The sequence continues at coordinate 5,131 of JABHGY010000099.1, read as the reverse complement.
GGGATGAGAGGCCTCAAAGGATTGGTTTGCGATACCTCATCTGTTTCGGCGGATATGGGACTTATTATTCGCGGTAAACCTTTACTTGAAATCACAGATATTCTTCCAGAGGAAGTTTTTCATCTCTTGCTCACTGGCGATTTACCAAATGAAGATCAACTGAAAGATATTCAAGATCAATTGAAAAAGCATGAGGCCGTCCCAGATTACGTTTGGGATGTGCTCAACGCCATGCCAAAAGATTCTCATCCGATGGCCATGTTTAATACAGCCATTCTTGTCATGGAAAAAGAATCTATTTTTCACCAAAAGTATGACAAAGGATTGAAGAAAAAGGAATATTGGGAAGCAACCTTAGAGGATGGAATACGTTTGGTTGCCAAATTACCAAATATTGGTGCAGGGATTTATCGCATGCGATTTGAAAAAGGGGATCGTATCGCCCCAGATGCTTCTTTAGATTGGGGGGCAAATTTTGCACACATGCTTGGATTGCCCGATCCAGATGGAAATTTGAAAAAATTGATGCAATTATATTTAATGCTTCATTGTGATCACGAAGGAGGGAATGTTTCTGCTTTTAGTGCCTTAACCGTTGCATCAGCATTATCGGATCCATATTATGCTGTTTCAGCAGGATTAAATGGATTAGCGGGCCCTTTGCATGGATTGGCGAATCAAGAATGTCTTCATTTCGTACTCGATATTAAAGATCATTTTGGCGGCTCGCCTTCTGTCGAAGACTTGAGAGAATTTTGTTGGGAACGTCTCCACGATGGACGTGTTATTCCAGGATATGGACACGCGGTTTTGCGGTGCCCTGATCCACGATATACAGCATTCATGGATTTTGGAAAAGCTCATATTAAAGACGATGCAGTTTTTGACATTGTGAAAAACCTATTTGAAGTGGTGCCTCCTGTCTTAAAGGAACAAGGCAAAGCCAAAAATCCATGGCCCAATGTAGATGCAGCGTCAGGCTCTTTGCTCTATCATTATGGAATGAAAGAATTCAGTTTTTACACTGTTCTGTTCAGTATTTCACGAGCAATGGGAATGATCTCTCAAATGGTGGTAAACCGTGCACTTGGTATGCCTATCACACGTCCAAAATCTGTGACCATTGATTGGCTCAAAGAGAACGTCTAATCCTCAATGAAAAAAACGCATTAAAAGCCTTCGCTTTTGAAGGCTTTTTTGTATCTTTATTCGAACATATTCCCGTACATTCATTTTCTTATGAACGAACAGAGGATTCATCTCAATACAAATATGAAGCACATCATCAAAACTATTTTCATTTTTATCCTTGTACTGAATTATGCATTTGCTGATTTATTTCATCAAGTTCGCGTTTTTGACAGTTCGCAAGATGCCCGTCAATCTTTCCACGAAATGGGTATTCCCACAGATCATATTCGCATCAAAAAGGATGTATTTATAGATCTAACGGTTTCAGATTTACAGCTCACCCGATTGCAAGAAGCAGGATTTGTCTATGAAATTTTACAGGAAGATTTAAGTCAATATTTCCAAGAGAGATCAATATCTTCACCAGAAAGAGAATTCCCTTTGGGGTCTATGTTAGGCAATTATACTTGGGACGAACTCAATACACGTATGGATGATTTACGCGATTTATATCCGGACCTGATTTCGGAAAAATATATTATTGGCACATCAGTAGAAGGACGAGAAATATGGGCTGTGAAAGTATCAGATAATCCGAATCAAGATGAAGTGGAGCCAAAAGTTTTATTTACGGGACTCACTCATGCGCGCGAACCGCTTGGCATGATGAATCTCTTTTATTTTATCCAATTATTATGTGAAAACTATGGAACAGATTCTGAGTTGACCTATCTTGTAAATGAACGAGAAATGTGGTTTTTGCCCGTTGTGAACCCGGATGGTTATGTTTATAATGAATCCATAGAACCGAATGGCGGAGGTATGCACCGGAAGAACCGAAGCGATTCCAATTGTGGTAATGGAACAACGCGAGGGATAGATCTCAATCGAAATTATGGATATAATTGGGGATTAGATGATCAAGGTTCTTCTCCAGATTCTTGTAGCGATACTTATCGAGGAAGTGAGGCTTTCTCTGAGCCAGAAACGCAAGCAGTGCGCAATTTTATTTCTAATCATCCTTTTAAAGATGTGCTCCACTACCATTCTTTTTCCAATGTATTAATTCATTCTTTCGGAGATGCATCGTTGCCCCTGGAGCCAGATTTGTCTACCCTGCGAGAGATTGGGGAAGAAATGACACGTCATAATGGATATCCTGTGGGCACGGGATTTGAACTCATCGGCTATACGGTCAACGGCGATGCGGTGGATTGGACCTATGGAGATCAAGGCATCATTTCTTACACGCCAGAAGTGGGATCCTATTCCGATTATTTTTGGCCGTCAGAAGATAGAATCATTCCATTGTGCGAAGACCAAGTGCATGCAAATAAATTTTTTGCACTTGTGGCTGGCTCGGATTTTAATGTTTACGATGCCACGATAAATTCCGGCGATGTCCCCACAAGAACTGATACGCTCAATGCTCAACTTGCCATACAAAATCGTGGATTGTCGGATTCAGAAGGACCTGTTGTTATCTCCATTGAAGCACTGAATGCGTCCTCCATTCTTTTTGATTCGGGGACAGAATATTCATCTTTATCTGCACGAACACGCGTCGATTGGGATACACAAATTCTTCCTTCCTTATTCGCTTCAAATGGAGAAGAAATTGGAATGATTGTTTCTATCCATGATGATGTGAGTCTATTTCATTTAGATACGATACGTTACATTGTCGGCGATTCAGAAACAATTTTTTTCGATACCTTTGAAGATGGTATGAGCCAATGGAGTTCTGATTCTTGGGGAATAACAAGCGAAGGCGTTGGAGATAATTCGGGTATCACAGATAGTCCAGACGGGAATTATGCTCCCAGTGCTGAGCATATTTTAACCTTAGCACAAGAGGTAGATTTTACAAATTTGACTCATCCCTTTATTTCATTTGATGCCAAATGGGAGATTGAAGACAATTGGGATTTTGTTCGATTTCAAGCATTGACTAGCGATGGGTGGATTTCTTTAGCAGGAAATTATACCGTTATAGGTAATGGGCAAATGGCTCAACCAGCTGGCGAAGCTGGATATGATGGCGAGCAGAGTAATTGGATTAGCGAAACCATTGATTTATCTCAATTAAATAATTTAGTTCCAGAAAGTTTTCGGTTTGTACTTACGAGCGATAATTATGTAGAACAAGATGGATTTTATATAGATAATTTTAGAATTTACGGATATATTTCCAATCTATTTGGGGATGTAACGATGGATCAATCTCGGGACATATTTGATGTGCTGACTTTGGCGGATTTTATCATTGGATATGACAATAATGAACTTACAGAAATACAAATATCAGCAGGCGATTTGGATGACAATGGACTTTTAGATATGTCCGATTTAAACTTACTCATTTCAATCATAATGGAGACAATAGAATGAAGAAACTCATCTTTCTTTTAAGCCTTTCAATGGGCTTTTCAACTGAACTAAACCTATCGCGATTCGAGCCAGGTATCCGAGAAAATGGTCGAATTAGAGTTTGGATTTATTTTCAAGATAAGGCGAACTTAGTTGCGCCAGTTTTAAGCCAAAGGCAAAAAAATAATCGCTTGCGGGCAGGGCGTTCAACAGAAGCCAATTGGTATGACATTGCTTTGTCAGAAGTTTATCTTAATCAAATTGAAGCCATGGATATTGATATTTTAAGAGAGAGCAAATGGCTCAATGCAGTTTCGGTTTTGGTTAATCAGAGTGAATTACTGGCGTTAAATGAATTATCATTTGTCAAAAAATTGTCACCTATTCATCGAATGGCTCGGCCTAAACTAAAGAGAACTTCACAGCCAATTTTCCTTAATATGTCCAGAGAAGACACTCTGGCTTATGGTTATGCTCAAGCGCAAATTGAGCAAATCAATGTGCATACAGCCCATGAAAATGGATATTATGGTCAAGGCGTACGCATTTTGGTTATGGATACAGGATTTGATTTGACTCATACTGCTTTTGATTCTTTAAACTTGATCGCTCAAAGAGATTTTATCAATAATGATGATTTTACGGGAAACGAAACAGATTCAGAATTTGCTACAGGACAAGATTCTCATGGGACAGCGGTACTCTCGAGCATGGCAAGTTATTATCCAGATTCTTTGATTGGCCCCGCTTTCAAATCAGAAATATTGTTGGCAAAAACAGAAATGGTGGCGGAAGAGATTCAAGGTGAAGAGGATAATTATGTAGCAGGTTTAGAGTGGGGAGAAGCCAATGGCGCACAAGTGGTTTCCACATCTTTGGGCTATTTGGATTGGTACACGTATGATGATATGGACGGAAATACCGCTGTAACCACCAACGCCATTGATATTGCTGCTGGACTAGGATTATCTTGTGTTACGGCGGCAGGAAACGAAGGATATAATTCTTGGTATTATATTATTGCGCCAGCAGATGCAGATTCTGTGATTGCGGTTGGTGCTGTTGATGTCAATGATAATATTGCCTATTTCAGTTCTTATGGTCCAACATCCGATGGACGAATCAAGCCAGAAATTTGTGCCCGTGGTGTAAATACTTGGGCCGTAGAACCGGGGACAGACACGTTTGACACGTATAGCGGAACTTCTTTGGCAACACCTTTGGTGGGTGGAGCGGTCGCAGTAATTTTGAGCGCCCATCCTGATTGGTCACCAATGCAAATTCGAGAAGCATTGATGATGACAGCGGACCATCAAGCAAATCCAGACAATCATTATGGTTATGGGATAATTGATACTTGGGGAGCGATTAATTATTCCACAGTTTCCACAGATAAGGAAACGGTTGCTCAGCATATTTCAGTTTTAAAAACCTACCCGAACCCATTCAACCCAAGCGCAACGATTCGGTTTTCTGTAGAGAAGGGATTTATCACGTCTCTACATATATACGATATCAACGGCCGTATGGTAGAAACATTGATTGATGGAATCGTAGAATCGGGAATACATGAAATCCAATGGAATGCTGGGAATCAAGCCAGTGGAATATATTTTGTGCGATTGGAATC
>JABHGY010000098.1 GCA_018671775.1 Fidelibacterota bacterium | reverse complement strand
GAATCGCCAAGAATGGTTCGCTATTTTTCTTATGACGGTTCTCAAGTTGAAGCCACTCAAAATATGAAAAAATATTTAGATAGAGAAGGAATCCCTATTAAACATTTTGCGCCAGAGTCCGGATATATTTTAACTGAACCCCTTGAGACTAAAATTAATTTTGCCACTTATGAGATTCAACTTTCAATTCACGTCGAAGATCGTGTTAAACTTTATTTAATCTCATCGAAAGAAATTTATTCCAGAGGATCGGAAATTTCTATAGGAGGTGGGGCTTTTAATCGCAAACAATCAATGGACAAGCTTCCCTATAAAATTCAAAGAAAGATATACTCAAGCTTTTATCGTTCATTGAAACGTGCTGGGTTTCGATTAATTGAATCATGAAATATCTTTTAATATATTGATTGCCGATTTGGGTATCTTTTCAACAAATTCCAATCCTTAATTGATGGAGAAAAATTAGAACTTAATTAAAAATTGTGATGAATATAAATTTTGAAAACAAAGAATCTCGCGTAGCTTACTTAAGTGAACGGTTTACAGATTTATTAGATGGTGTTAATGAATCTTACGGACAAGCTTTAATTGATGAACTAATGAATCGATTAAGTCAAACTATTTCAGATTATGACGAAGAAGTAGAAACTCTGATGACGGAGTTGAAAGGGAATTCTAAAAAAAGAGTGGAATTGCTCCATTCTATAATGAGTTCAGAAAATTTACCTGAAAAAGAAATATCAAATTCTAATGGAGGTTCTTTAGAGCCGACCTCCGAGGAAACAGGGGAATTAAGTGATTGGGAAAAACGGCTTGAAGCATTAGATAATAAGTAAATTGAGGTAATAATGAACGTTAAAGACAAAGTTGTATTTGGGATTTTAATCGTATTATTGATAGCTGGAGGATATTTCCATTATCAATCCAATGAATTAAATAGACGAATGGATGGTATTATAAAAGAAGAACAGGCTCATACATTTATAACTCAGAATGAATTTCGTGAAGATCTTAGGCAGTTAAACTTACAATTTATTGGTCGTGGAAAACATGTTCAGCAGGCACAGAAAGATATTTTGTCCAATACTGATTTAATTCAGGCTATGACTGATTCTTTAGCGAGCTTAATTGACGATGTGAATTATGCTCTAAATGCATTAGATCGTGATGTGCAAAAACGATTTAGAAATGTTGAAAATGATATTGCAGATGTAGGCGACGATTTGCGCGGACATAAATCAAGATCAAAAAGAAAATTGTCGGATTTAGAACAGACACTTTCAACATTAGAGAGTCGTTTAAAAGAAATTGAAGCTTTACCTATAATTCAAAAAGATAAAGCCAAGCAAGCGGAAAAATAATAATCACACATGGATATTTGACAAAAAGGCTGAATTTATTCAGCCTTTTTTATTATATATAAGTCAACAGGTCTTAAATTAGACCTCACTCAAAATCACTTAAACAACTAATCCATATAGAAATCCTATGCTTAAAGGAAAGATCCTTATCATTGTTTACATTATCAGTCTCTTAATCATCGGAACGAGTGGATTCTATTTTATAGGCGGTAATGACTGGTCCCTTATTGATAGCGCTTATATGACATTTCTTACCTTATCAACTGTGGGATTCACAGAAGTTCACCCCTTAAGTGATGCGGGACGAATTTGGGCTATTATTTTAATTATATTTGGTGTGACCGGGGTGGGAATATTATTATCGAATATTGGCGATATTTTGTCTCAATTTGGAAATTATAGGAGTAAAAAAATGGAAAATAAAATTAATAAATTAAAAAATCATTTTATTATTTGTGGATATGGCAGGATGGGAGCCGTCATTGCAAATGAACTCAAAGAGAAGAAGCTCCCTTTTGTTATCATTGAAAAAAATGAACAAAAAGTTGATCTCATGCAGAATAATAACATATTATGTTTATTGGGTGATGCCACCAGCGATGAAACGCTCAAAAGTGCCCGTATCGAGTATTCAGTTGGGGTTGTGGTTGTTTTAGATACAGATCAAGATAATTTATTTGTAACCATGTCTATACGGACTTTGAATCCGAGTGTATTCTTATTAAGCCGCTGCAGCAAGGAAGTGAATGCGTCTAAACTCAAAAGAGCTGGCGCGGATAAAGTGGTTAATCCGTACACAGCTGGTGGACACCGTATTGCAGAAATGTTGTTATCGCCATTGATTGAAGATTCCGTATCAATTGTTTCTCCATCTCATCAAAATATAGATTTGAGTGTCGATGAAATTGCGTTATCGAAACTGAGTGCGTATCACAATACAATGATTAAGGAAAGTAAACTCAGAGAAGACTATAATCTTATTATTGTAGGCATTGTAGATGAAAACGGCCAATCGATTATAAATCCAGCGCCTGATACTGTACTGCTTAACAATCAAACAATCATGATTCTAGGCGATAAAACAAATATGGGTAAATTTAAAAAAGAAAATCTAAAGTTGTAATATGCACATAATACATATTATGTATAATATCATTTTATCACAATATTGATGATGCGGCCTGGAACATAAATTTCTTTAATAATCTGCTTCCCTTTTAATATAATTAATATTTTCTCGCTGTTTTTTGCCTTGTTAATGATTTCTTCTTTAGAATCATTCTCTATATTCACAGATATATTTGCTTTGAGTTTTCCGTTTATTTGAACTGGAATGTCAATCGTTTCTTCTTTTATTTTTTCTGAATCCCATTTTGGCCATTTTTGTTTGGTGATTACAATTGAATTCCCATAAAGATGATTTAATTCTTCCGTAATGTGTGGCGCAAACGGATTTAGCAATATAAGCATATTTTCTAATAATTTCCGACTAACGGACTTTTGTTTAGCTAAATGGTTTGTTAGAATCATCAATTGTGAAATGGCTGTATTAAATTGAAGCTTGTTTAAATCGTCTGTTATCTTTTTGATAGTTTGATGAAAAAGTGTTTCAGTTTTGGTGTCATTATTTTTTATATTTTTGGAAATGTCTTTATGCTTTATGTATAATTTCCATGTTTTTAATATGAATCGATGACAACCTTGCAATCCTTTTGTATTCCATGGTTTTGCCTTATCTAAAGGTCCCATAAACATTTCGTATAATCTGAAAGAGTCAGCACCAAATTCCATGACAACATCGTCAGGGTTAATGACATTTCCTCTGGATTTACTCATTTTTTGTCCGTCTTCGCCCTGAATCATGCCTTGATTATATAATTTTTGAAAAGGCTCGCGCGTTGAAACGAGTCCCAGATCATGTAAAACATGATGCCAAAAGCGTGCATATAGCAAATGTAAAACTGCATGCTCTGTGCCACCCACATATAAATCAACAGGCATCCAATATTCTTCAGCTTCTTTACTCCATGCACTTTCATCATTATTTGGGTCAACATATCGTAAAAAATACCAACAAGATCCAGCCCACTGTGGCATAGTATTGGTTTCGCGTCTGCCAAGTCCTGTATTGACCCAATCATCCGCATTCGCTAAAGGCGATTCTCCAGTCCCAGCGGGTTCATAATTTTCCATATTTGGGAGTGTCAACGGTAAGTCTGATTCAGGAATTTCTTGTATGGTTCCGTCATGCTTATGGATGATTGGAATTGGTTCTCCCCAATATCTTTGTCTAGAAAATAGCCAGTCTCTCAATTTATATTGGACAGATGCTTCTCCCCTATTTCCCTCAACAAGCCATTTTATTGTTGATTGTATAGCTTCTGAAACTTTTTGGCCACTCAAATTTAATCCAAAATCGTTCGATGAGTTGACTAAGACTCCAGCTTCATTATCAACATAGGCCATTTCTGAAATATCTCCACCCGAAACAACTTCGAGTATTGGCAAGTTGAATTTTTTTGAAAATTCATAATCACGTTGATCATGACCAGGAACAGCCATAATAGCACCAGTTCCATAACTCATAAGCACATAATCAGCTATCCAAATAGGTATCTCTTTCCCATTGACTGGATTTATTGCCATAACGCCTAACGGAACGCCAGTTTTATCTTTATTCAGCTCTCCCCTATCTAAATCACTTTTTTTCTGAGCTGCATTTATATATGCATTTACAGCAGGTATATTTTCAGGTTTCACCAATTTTTGGACTAAAGAATGTTCAGGCGATAAGACCATATAAGTTGCCCCAAATAATGTATCAGGACGCGTAGTATATACTGTAATATTTTCATTTATGGATGGTAAGTTAAAATATACCTTTGCGCCTTCAGATCGTCCAATCCAATTTCGTTGAAGTTCTTTTACACTTTCTGGCCAATCTAAGTCTTCTAACCCATTTAATAATGATTCGGCATAATTGGTAATTCGAAACATCCATTGCCTCATGGGTTGGCGTACAACTGGATGCCCACCCATTTCAGATTTTCCGTCTATCACTTCCTCGTTTGCTAAAACAGCTTTTAATTCCGGGCACCAGTTAACAGGTACTTTTGCTTCGTAGGCCAATCCTTTTTTATACAATTGCAAAAATATCCATTGAGTCCATTTGTAATAAGACTGATCTGTAGTGTTTACTTCTCGGTCCCAATCATAAGAAAATCCCAACATTTTAATTTGTCGTTTAAAATTTTTAACATTTTCAGCTGTAGTCACTTGTGGGTGCGCACCCGTTTTTATTGCGTATTGTTCTGCGGGAAGGCCAAATGCATCCCAGCCCATAGGATGTAATACATTATATTTTTGTAGACGCTTAAATCTGGAGTAAATATCTGTAGCTGTATAGCCTAAGGGGTGTCCAACATGAAGCCCTGCACCTGATGGATAGGGAAACATATCTAAGATATAAAGTTTCTCTTTATTGTGGTCTATTCCAGCTTTAAAGGTCTTGTGTTTTTCCCAGTAAGCTTGCCACTTTTTTTCTATTTGTAGATGATTGTATTGCATAAAAAATGAGATAAGAAATTAATTACTTATCCCAGCTATATTAAATGTTGTTTTTATTTAATTTACCAATAAAATGAAAGACCAATTGATAATGCTGAATCCGTATCTTTATAAAATCGTGAACTTTTATCATACAGCAATTGTCCTGTATCTTCTCTGACGCCAACGATTGTCCATAGGTCTTCAGGTTTTAAAATAGGATTATCCTTATAACGTTTTATAAATTTATGTGTATACAAAAAATCAATACTTAAGGATTCATAAAAAGTTTCAATCGTTACTTTTAATTCGTTTTCCCATAAATAGTCATCAAAATCAGATAACTTAGGTTTCCAATATGTGCGATAGTCAAATACAGTTGCTCCGTCATTGAATTTAATTTTAATCTTGGGGCGAATAGATAAACGTTGAAATGATTCTGTTGAATCAAATTCTATAGATAATGAATCATTCCAAGCAGTTGTAGTTTCATCTTCATTTAAAACCGCAGCGCTAATGGAAAATATTCGTCCTAATTTTTGTTTAACACCGATACCAAAATTAGTTCTATTTTTCAAACCAATGGTTTGATCGGAAGAGATATCTCCAAACATAAATGGTGAAAATATACCATTAGCCATCCAATCAAATTGGATATGTGCCCCAAAATCTTGCGCATAAACATCTTTGTTTAATTCTGAGTAATTACTATTGGCTGACATCATAAATTCTGTATCGGCAAAAGGTCCTAGGTCTCCATTCAAATTAAATATCCATTCACCTGATATAGAAAGATGATTTGTATTTCCTGCCTCTTGATCAAAAAAGAATGAGATATCATTAAACATTTCACTCCCACTATCATCCATATCTTCTTCTTGGGGAAAAGCGAATGAAAATAATATAATTGAATATAATATAATTTGGATGGAATTTTTAAGCATTGGGTAATCCTTTATTGAGTTTTGAGTGGGTAAAAATAACAAACATATAGATAAAAAAAAAGGCGCAACATTTGTCACGCCTTTTTTTATGTCTTGGGAGAAATTACTTGCGAGAACCTAATTTCTTTTTCTTTCCCCATTTCCATTTGCTTTTCTTGCCTTTTTTCTTCTTTTTCTTTTTCTTCTTTTTCTTCTTTTCATCCATTGCGAAGACATTATCATCTACAGAATCTTTCTGAATTGCAACTGCAGCATCCGTTTTAGTAACGGTTGTTTCTGCTGGTAAGATTGCGACCATAGAAAGAGCGATGACAAGAGAAAGAATCACTTTTAATAAACGTGTCATGTTATTTCCTTTTTTTTGTTTTGGTTAACCATGATTGCCTGGTATTGAACTCTCCAAACAATCGACCTAAGCTTAATTACCATGATCTATAGATGTCAAGAACTAATCTATGCTAATTTTCAGGTTTTAATCCTCGTATCATTAGAGCTGTAATCGCCTCTTTAGCGTTATCATTTTCGAATAAAATGCGATATACAGCTTCAGAAATAGGCATTTCAATATCATATTTCTTTTTCAATTGATGTACAGACTTAGCCATTTTCACGCCTTCTGCAATCATTTGCATTTCATTGAGCACTTCATCCAATTTTTTCCCCTGCCCAATTTTTTCGCCAACTGAGCGGTTCCTGGAATGTTGACTCAAACAAGTTACAATTACGTCACCAATCCCACTCAAACCTTGAAATGTTTCTTTTTGCGCGCCCATTGCGGTCCCTAAACGAATCATCTCATACATGCCTCGTGTCATTAAAGCAGCTTTTGTATTATCCCCATAGCCAATGCCATCACAAATCCCAGCTGCGATTGCAAAAACATTTTTGAGTGACCCTCCTAATTCTACTCCTAAGATATCTGTATTGGAATAGATTCTGAGCGTAGGTGACGAAAATAAGTGCTGAATTTCTTTTGCTGTCCCTTCATCGACACAAGCAGAGACTAATGTTGTAGGCATGTCCTTGGCAACTTCTTCCGCATGACTCGGTCCATATAAGGCAATTATTTTATCTTTTGAAATATCTCCAGCTTCATGAACGACTTGACTCATTGTCAACAATGTGTCATTTTCAATGCCCTTTGATAAAATAATATACTTTTGATCGTTTTTAATTACATTTTTTAATTCAATAAATAAATCACGGACAAAATGAGAAGGAATTGCAATGACAATGTATTCTGCTCTATCAATCGCCTCTTCTAGATTTGATGTAAGTTGAATTTTTTTATCTAGAGAAAGATCTTCAATAAATGGGTGAGTTTTTGCCGTTCGAAGTAATTCAACTTCATGGTCAAATTTACTCCATAAATTGACTTGATGATCTAGTGTGACTAAATGTTGGGCAATGGTTGCACCCCAAGATCCAGCACCAAGCACAGCAAAATAAGACATTATGTGTCTATCTATTTAAATAAGATGAGATAAAAACAAAGAGACTAAGCTTATACTTCTTCAGCATAAAGTTTTTCAATACTATCTTCCCAGTTTGCATAAACTTTTTTTCGCTTAATTTTGAATGTGGGTGTCAATTCATCTTCGACTATGGAAAAATCTCGTGGTAAAATTTTAAATTTCCGCACATGCTCTACTCTTGCAAATAAATCATTCACATTGTTTATTCCATCTTGCACTTCTTTTAAAACATCGGAATCAGTGCAAAATTCAGAATAATCTCGATCATATTTTTGAAATTCATTTACTAATTCCGTTGGTGATATTCCTGTGATATCAACATCCAATTTGGTTCGCAATAAATATCCAGCATCTAAGGTTATTAAAGCTGTAATATAATTTCGCCTATCGCCAATGACAACAGCCTGAGAAACGACAGGGATACCTTTTAACTGTTCTTCAATAGCAGTTGGAGCAATATTTTTTCCTCCAGATGTTACGATAATCTCCTTTTTTCTTCCTGTTATGAAAAGAAAATCATCCTCATCAAAACGGCCCAAATCCCCAGAATGCAACCAACCTTCTGTTAGACACTCGTCTGTCGCTATTTGATCTTTATAATATCCCTTAAATACATTTCGACCTTTTAATAAGATTTCACCATCTTCAGCTAATTTTACTTCAGTGCCAGGATATTTAGGTCCAGTTGAACCTAACTTTGTTTGTTCTGGGCGGTTGAATGTTGTAGGCCCACTTCCTTCCGATTGGCCATAAACTTCCCAAATGGGAACATCCAAGCTGGCAAAGAATTTTAAAATATCAGCATTAATTGGTGCTGCACCTGAGACAGCTACTCGTAATTTTGTAAAACCAATAGCTTCTTTTACTTTCGAAAATACAAGTTTATTAGCAAGATTATATCCAAATCCTTCACTGACTTTTCCTTCAAATCGTGCCATATTTGCTTCTGTTCCTTTTTTCATAGCAAAGGCCATAATTTTTGCCTTGAGCCCAGTGGCAGAATCCACTTTTTCTTTAATGCCTGCGTAGAATTTTTCCCAAACGCGCGGCACGCCAAATAGTACACTTGGATAAACCTCTTTTAAATTAGTTAACACATCTAACCGTCCTGTTGCAAAATAGACCTTCCACCCTACGATAGTCGGAGCATGAATGGTAAACATTTGCTCTGCTATATGAGATAAGGGAAGATAGGACAAGCTGGTGTCAGATGGTAATAATCCAATCATATCAATTGCTTGTTTCGCTGTCCAAGTGAGATTATCGTTCGTTAGCATTACTGCTTTGGGAGCGCCCGTTGTTCCCGAAGTATAAATAAATGTAGCCACATCATCAGGCTTACACTGCATCATATTTATCAGCGCCGTATCCATTTTAGCTGTGCTTGATATGTCCATAAAGGCATCCCAAGAAATAGTTAATCCGTCATTGATTCTTTCGCAATTTTTCATCAATATAACTGTTTTCAGGTATTGCAAATCACCTCTTATTTTTTCAATTTTTTCCCATTGTTCTTGATTCTCGATTAATACTATTTTGGCTTCAGAATGATTCAAGATGTAGGTGATTTCTTCAGGGGATGATGTTTCATAAATCCCAGCAGGAATAGCGCCGATCATCATTGCAGCCATATCCATCACAACCCATTCATAGCAATTAAATCCTAAAATACATACTTTGTCACCTGCTTCACAGTTTAAACTCAACAAAGATCCAGCGGCAGTATGTACGTCAGTTTTGTAGGTATTCCAGGTGATTTCTTGCCATTGATCTTTCGATTTGTATGAGAATGCAGACATATCACCGTTTTGCTCTGCTTGATTAAATAAATAATGAACAGTTGAAATAGCTTGCTCAATCATGATAAGATTCCTTTGATTTGTTGCTAAAATTACGAGGGCAATTTAGAACAAAGAATTTTCTTTCCCAAGGAATTGAATATCTTGAAAATATTTTGAATTCGCATTGACTCGAAATAAACACTCGAGTAATTTCTGCACGCTATCAATCAAGTTATATGCCGGGGTGGTGGAATTGGTAGACACGCTGGTCTCAAACACCAGTGGGAGCAATCCCGTGTCGGTTCGAGTCCGACCCTCGGTACTCACTTATTTATCTGATTATTTTTTTCTTGCATCTAATCTAATAAAGAAATACTTTAAGCATGAAGGTGCTGGTTTGGTACCTTTGGTATGTGGAAGGGGTAGATATTCACATTGTTCCGAGGTCAGCGTGAAATCTACCCCACTTTTTTATTTTTTAGTTAAAGTGTAGTATTAAGTTAATTACATATTATACTTTAATACCTGAGTATATGTAATAATATAATATATAATTAATAACTTTAACTGTCTGGTATATTTTACTTAATTGCGGTTATGAAATCAACATTATTTTTATATTTTAGTTATAATTCCTAACAATTATTCTATAAGGCCCCTATTTGAAATCTTGAAATAAATCTCTTTATATTAGTCCTTTCTCAATTAAAATGGGTTCAATATGTTCCCAAAAATATCCTTTCCTTTTGAGAAAATTAATCAGCCGCGTTAATGTTTGTTTGTCCAGTTTTTTATTTTGTTGGATCTTTTTTTTATCTAACAATGATTGGATTATACTCGGAATAGGGAATTCATGATAAATAGCCTCTAATTCTTGGTCGACAAAATTTGAGCTGACTTTATAGCGCTGTAAGGCGTTACGAATTCCGTAAGGACCCATTTTTTTTAAATTGACGCTATCTCGAATAAATGCTTTAACAAATTGACGATCATTCACATATCCCATGCTTTCCAATTGTTCTATCACTGATTTAACAGCACTGAGAGGATAATCTTTCTCAAGCAATCTGCTGGTTAATTCGTATTTACTTCTTGTGCGATAATGAAGTAAGTGAAGAGCAGAATTATATATTTTCGATTTATACTCTAGGTTGAGTACCTCATCTATTCTATCTTGATCAATCGTGTCTCCACTTGCGATGCCGGAAGTGAGTAAAACATCTTCCGAAATACCAAAAACATCGCCGTTATCTAGTTTTATCGTATATCGTGCTCTACGTTTTTGATGAGATATTTCCTTAATCTTTACCTGAGACTTTTTCATCTTCATTTATGCCCATAAAAGATTTTACTTTCTCAATGACTTCTTTCATTACATCTGGGTTTTCTCTTAAGTATTGTTTTGCATTTTCTCGACCTTGGCCAATCTTTCCATCACCGTAGCTAAACCAGGCGCCCATTTTTTCAATTATATTGCCTGAAATTGCTAAATCGAGTATATCACCCTCAGTGGAAATACCTCGCCCAAACATGATATCAAATTCTGTATTTTTAAACGGAGGTGCTACTTTATTTTTAACCACCTTCACTCTGACACGATTCCCTACTGGATTTGCTCCATCTTTTAAAGTCGTAATACGGCGAATTTCAAGCCTTTGAGATGCATAGAATTTCAAAGCTCTTCCACCCGGAGTCGTTTCAGGATTACCAAACATGACGCCAATTTTCATTCGTATTTGATTGATAAATATAACGGCTGTATTTGATTTACTAACCGTACCCGTTAATTTTCTGAGTGCTTGACTCATGAGACGAGCCTGTAATCCAACGTGTGTTGCTCCCATATCACCTTCCAATTCAGCTTTTGGAACAAGTGCTGCAACAGAATCAATTACAATCACATCTAAAGCGCTACTTCTTACCAGTGTTTCTGTAATTTCTAAAGCTTCTTCTCCCGAATCGGGTTGGGAAATGAGAAGCTCGTCCAAGTTTACGCCCAATGCTTTTGAGTATTCTGGATCAAGTGCGTGCTCTGCATCGATAAACGCAGCATAACCTCCGGCTTTTTGTGCTTCAGCTACAATATGTAAAGCTAAGGTTGTTTTTCCAGAAGATTCTGGACCATATATTTCAATGATTCGCCCTTTTGGGATACCGCCCACACCCAATGCAACATCCAAGGATAAGCAGCCTGTTGATATCACATTTTCTGATAACACAGGTCGATCTCCACCCATTTTCATGAGAGAACCTTTCCCAAATTGTCTATCAATTTGAGATATAGCTAAATCAATGGCTTTTTCTTTTTTTGAATTTTTTGGTGTCATTTCATTTCTCCTTATTTATTTGATCCAAAAGAATGAGAGCTTATTATGTGATAAATTGGTCCATTTTTTGATAATTCACTACTCACAAATTGCATTTTATTTACATGCAAAGCAATCTCATCATACGAGGATTGTAAAAAGATTTTTGGATTTGGTGGTTTTTTATTTGAATATTTTATCCGTCCAATGGTAACATGCGGCGTATAAGATTGGTCTTCTTGAGGAAAACCGAGTGTTTCTAATTTTGCATTTATCAGTTTTTTCAATTTAAATAAGGGATTCGTTTCTCCTTCTACGCCTAGCCATAAGACGCTCGGTTGAGTTTCATCTGGGAATGCGCCTGTATTTTTGATGATTAAATTGTGCTGCTTTTGTTCAAACGCAATATCAGATAAAATATCAGATATTTTATCGATTGAAGTATCTTTTGTTTCGCCTAAAAATTTTAAGGTAAGATGGAGATTAGTATTTTTCACCCAATTTATATCTGATGGGTTCTCAAATGTTGAAACCATCATTTGCTTGATTTTTAATACATGATTTGGTACTGGGATAGAAATAAATGTTCTTTTCATATTAATGACTCTTTATAAGTCGTTGACGCAAAAATTCAAGTGCAGTTTGGCTGGTTTTCAATTTATTGATGGTTCTATTAGTCCCAAATTGCATTTTTTTCACGATGGTTTCATCCTTATTCGAATATCCAATATAAACTAATCCAACAGGTTTTTCTTCTGTGCCACCTGTAGGGCCAGCGATACCCGTCACAGATAATCCAATATCAGATTTAAGTTTTTTTCGCACGCCATTTGCCATTTCACTGGCTGTTTCTTTGCTAACAGCGCCATATTTGATTAATGTCATTTTTTCTACGCCTAATTGCTCTTCTTTAATCTGATTACTGTATGAAATTATGCCACCATGAAACACATTTGAGCATCCGGATACTTCTGTAAGTCTATGCCCAACCAAGCCACCGGTACAAGATTCTGCTGTGCTAATAGATTTACCTTTTTCAATCAAGAGCTGGATAATTATATCTTCTATATTATCGTCACTAGTTGCATAAATAATGGAAGATAGTATCTTGGAAATTTCAGAAATCGTTTCCTCTACCTTACTTGAGTTCTTCCCTTTTACCACAATGTCAACGCCATATACAGATGGAAAAAACCCAAATTCAATTTGCTCGGCATTAGCAACAATCGTTTCAATTTTTTCAGCAAGCGCCGATTCACCCATTCCACTTGTTCTAAGTTTACGAGTATATATTCTTTGGGGCGTTTTATCGTTAATCCAAGGAAGGACATAATTTTCCATCATGGTTTGCATTTCACGCGGCACGCCAGGCAATATAAAGAAACTTGTTTCTTCTTTTTTGAATTTGAATCCCCGCGCACTGCCCGCAGGATTTGGAATAATGTCTCCCCGATCAGGGTAAACCGCTTGTGAACGATTAATTTCAGGAATGGCTATCCCCTTTTTAGTAAAATACGTTGATAGATCTTGCCAGTACGCTTCGTCAAAAAGAGATTCTGCGTCAAAATAATCAAATATCGCTTTTTGAGTTCGGTCGTCAAGCGTTGGACCTAACCCGCCTGTCGTAATAACAATATCAGGTTTTCCTTCGATTAAGTGATCTAAACCATTTTGGATAGGGATAGGAGAATCTTTGACCGTTATTTGAACTTCTAATGCACAGTCATGTCTAAATAATTTTTGCCCAATCCAGCTTGCATTTGTATTCACAGTTGCGCCGGATAAGAGCTCATTTCCGATGGTTAAAAGCGCTGCTTTCATCCAATATAATAAATCAATGAATGGGTAATCAATAAGGCTAAAATACCCGCCACAACATCATCCATCATAACACCAAGACCTTTCGGTAAGGCTTCCATTTCTTTGACAGGTCCAGGTTTTGAAATGTCAAATACGCGAAAAAGAATAAAGGATAATAATCCCCATTTAAGCGCGAATGGAACAAACCATAAAGCGATCCATTGACCCACCCATTCATCAATCACAATCACGGAAGGATCTTTGATTTTGAGTTCGTCTGAAACTATTTCAGACGAAACTACGCCAGCAAAAAAAATGATTCCGGTGGTGATTAAAAATGTAATTTGAGAACCACCAAAATACATAAAAATCACCCATCCCAATAATGCGGCTAAACTTCCATAGGTTCCCGGTGCGCCTGGTAGGGTTCCAATTTTAAATACGGTAGAAAAAATCCAGGCAATTTTGTGTTTAGCCATTTTGTTCCTTGAAAAAGCTTTGAATGGCTATTCTATTTTCATAGAGATAATTCAAACCTGTGAAAATAGTAAATAGTGTTATAAAAAATGTAAAACCATAAATCAGTTGAAAATCGCTTATAAAATGAATAATTGGTAATAGAACTTTCAATTTTAAGGGTTCGAATCCAATATAGCTTAGGATAAATATAATTATACCCAATTGCGCTCCAGTCTTCAATTTAGCAATATTGCTGGTGACCATTTCAAAGCCTTTACGATTCATAAGCATCCGTAATCCTGTGATGAATAAATCTCGGAAGATAATGAGTGCGACCATCCAATAATCAATCAAACCAATCATGGCAAATGAAATGAAAGCGGAAGAAACCAATATTTTATCCGCTAAAGGATCAAGGAATTTTCCCTGTTCTGTAACTTGGTCATATTTTCTCGCATAATATCCATCATATGCATCTGTAATCGAGGCGACAATGAATACAACAAGTGCCCAAAATTTTGCTGTCGGATCTTCGTGAAATAATAATAGAATAAATACAGGCGTCAGTAATATTCTGAAAATGGTCAACATATTTGGAATAGTCATACTTTTGTTCTTCCTTCCATGGCTCTAATGAGTGTGGCTTCATCTGTGTATTCTAAATCTCCCCCAACAGGTAAACCCCTTGCTAAACGTGTCACTTGGACGTCTTTTTCTTTTAATAGTTTCCCTAAATAAAGGGATGTAGTTTCTCCTTCAATGCTGGGATTAGTCGCTAATATAACTTCCATGCCAGCCTGAATTCGGTTAATGAGCGAATCAATATTCAATTCATCTGGACCTATGCCATCCAATGGAGATATTACGCCGCCAAGGACATGATATTTTCCACGATATGCATTCGTTCTCTCAAAAGCAAATATATCTTGCGCTTCCTCAACGACACATAATAATGAATCATTCCGGTTTGGATCAATACAGATTGGACAGGGATTCGATTCAGTAATCCCTCCGCACATAGCACATTTTTGAATATGCAATTTCATGTCTAACATAGATTGAGCAAGTCGCGCCGTATTCTCTTCATCGGTTTTAAGCAAATGAAAGGCTAAACGTTGAGCTGTTTTTCGCCCAATACCTGGAAGACGAGAAAATTCATCAATAAGTTGCGTAGCTGATGGCGGAAGAAATCCCATAATTATAGTGGCAGATTCATCCCTGACATCATGCCGCCCGTTGCTGAATTCAGTTTTTCCGCAGAAGTTTCCTTTGCTTTCGCCAATCCTTTATTCACAGCAGTCAAAATAAGATCTTCCACTAAATCTTTATCTTCAGATAATAGTTCAGGATCTAAAATCAATTCTTTGACGATTTGGTCTCCACTCACCTTTACAATGACCATTCCATCTCCCGCATTTTCTTCCACGATTATATCTTTCAATTCATCTTGCGCTGAAGCCATCTTTTTTTGCATTTCTTGAGCTTGTTTCATCAAATTGCCCATGCCCTTATTTCCTTTAAACATCTTTACGTCCTTAGTATTTCACCATCGAATAATTCGATGATTTTGTTAACAGTTTCTGAGTGATCCACATCTGCATCCTTTGACGTCGTATCAATCTTTGCTTTACTTATAGTCTCTTTCCCGACGGAAAATTTAATTCTGAGTTTTAATTGACTATGATTCACAATTTCACTTTCTATCCATTTATTATGTCTATCAATCATGGATAAACTAAAAGAGGATTGGCCATGTAATTCCACATGAACCAAACCTTCACTTATTTTTATTGGCTGACTTTGATCTAAAATATTTCCAATGGAAGGCCTTTGGGAAGAAATATGCATTACGATATCTGACCATCGATTTTTTATTTCCTCGATATCAAGGTTTGGTTTATTGTCGTCAGATTTCTCTTCTGCCTTTTCCTCGATTGAAGATGATAATTTATCCGTTTTCTCATTTTTAGGTGGATTTATATCCTCATCCTTCACCGCGTCAATTATGGCTTCGACTTTGTCAATTTTTTCGCTTTTAGACGTTTCTTCAATTTTAGATGATTGTTCTTCTTTGTTCGGGTAAGTTACTTTTGATGCTTTTTCATTTTCCTTTTTTACGACCGGTGTTTTTACTTTTACGGTTTGTGTCAATTTTTTGGGTATTTTATTTGGATTTTTTACCCGTTGAATGAGTTCGTTCAATTGGACAGATGAATCCATTTCTAAAAGCTTAAGGACTGTCATTTCTAAAATAAGATAAGGATGATCTGATCGTCGAATAACACTGGATAAATCACTCAATATTTGTCCAATACGTAGCAAATCCATTCTGTCCCAGCTGGATGTATTTTCTACATATTTTGCAGATAATTCTTCATTCATATTCAGCAAGGCATCTCCGTCCTCGACCCCGGCATATAATAAATGACGAATATGTTCATTGATGCCTAAAATGATTTCAACAGCAGGGATTCCCACAGACGATAATTGTTGGATTACTTGAATGGCGGGAACCATATCTTTTTGATGAAGTGCGTCTGTAAAAGTAAAATAAAGATCATTCGAAATCAAGCCTAAAGCTTTTACAACTTTGTCATATACGATAGCATCACCGCAAAAAGCCATAACTTGATCAAGTAAGCTAAGTGCATCTCGCATACTGCCATCTGCTTTTCGGGCAATCGCGCTTAAAGATTCTGTATCGATGGATACTTTCTCTGCTTTAAGAATAAAAGCCAATCTATCGGAAATCACTTTCTGTGAAATGCGATTAAAATCAAATCGTTGACAACGAGAGATTATGGTGATTGGAACTTTGTGAATATCTGTGGTGCAGAAAATAAATTTTCCGTGAGAAGGTGGTTCTTCCAAAGTGCGCAAAAGTGCATTAAAAGCTGGCGTGGTAAGCATATGAACTTCGTCAATGATAATCACCTTATATTTTGCACTCATGGGGGCGAATTTAATTTGTTCACGTAAGTTGCGAATTTCTTCAATACCGCGATTTGAAGCCCCATCAATTTCTAATACATCTAAAGCCGTTCCATTTGAGATTTCCTTTGCTTGACTTGTATTTGGATCAAAATCTACATTGGGTTCTTCAGCGGCATTTAGCGCCATTGCTACGATTCTGGCAATGGTTGTTTTGCCTACACCTCTCGGTCCAGTAAAAATATATCCTTGCGCAATACGATCCTTCTTAAAGGCATTGCTCAAAGTTTGGACTACATGGTCTTGTCCGACAACATCCTTGAATGATTGAGGGCGCCATTTAAGTGATAATACTTTGTATGTCATAATAATCTTTGAATGAGGCCGTGCATCATAAGTTGACTTCTCTGTTCATAAAACAAGAATAATGAGTAAGCTCCATTTCAGATTCTATCGGCACATGATTTGAATTACTTACCGCTGCTTCCTTCCGGACCTGACGGGGTTCATAATCAAGCCATTGCAATAGATTGAAACTTCATCGCTACTTTATCTTCTCATTCCATTCAGCAAAAGCCTTCTCGTGACATCAATCTTGCTAAAGCGGATTGCAAGTTACAGGGCACCGCTAACTCCCCATTTAGCACGGCCATATCTTTTCAATAAGTCTCGTAATAAAGAGCTACAATTTAGGAAAATCTACGACTAAATGTTACGAGATTTTGTTCTTTAAATTAATAAATCACAACAATTTTAATTTCGGATAATTCAAACCAATCCCAAAAATTAGATCGATCTAATTTCAGCACGCCATCTTTAAAGCTAAACCGCAATCTTTTACGATATAAAGATTCTGTGAACCATTTAGAATTATCCCTTTTGTAATAAATGGCAACGTAAGGCGGACTGTCTTCTTTTAAATCAGGAATGATAAGCGTGCAAATGGACTCATCAAATTCCCCTTCTTCCGTAATGAAATTTATTTTTGTATAATTAAAAACACGCTTTTTCAGCGATGTATATTCTTTAACAATTGCTTCTGGTTTTTGCCCCGAAATAGGGTTCATGAATAGAATTGTAAAAAATAAAAATAGGAATAAAGGGCGCTTTGTCACCCCTAAATTTCGGCTTACTTTTTCTTCCTGCCAAATAATCCTTTCTTTTTCTTCTTCTCTTTTTCTTTCGGTTTTTCAGATGAAGACTTTTCTTCCTTTGTGTCTTCATCGCCATGCTCCATGGTTTCCAAGCGTTTTTCCCAAGCGCTCATTTCTTTTGGCTCGGAGTTATCTTCAGAAGATTCGTCCTGGTCTTGATCAATTTGCACAGGTGCCTCATCTTCTTTTTGATTCCATATCTCTTTTAATCTTTCATGACGTCTGCTTGAATTTTCTTTCAAGGTGTCAATCATTTCTGTCACTTCTTCATGAAAATCAGCAATGGTTTGTTCTAATCGATTGATGAGTTCAGTCTGTAACGGCTCTCCATATCCATCCCCAACTTTATCCATCAATGCTCCAAATTTACTGGCCAACATTTCTTTTTGAACGTCAATCTTTTCAACTGCTTCGTTTTGTACTTCTTTTCCTTTGGGCATAAGTCCTCCTATTTAATTTTTCTTATTTTCTGTTTCTCTTAACGCAAATGTCTCTGTCGGAATAATAAGCGTTGCTAATGCATCATAAATTTCACCACTTACAAGCATTCCAGCTACAAGTCCTAAAAACCGATTATGCCATTTCAAATCTATTTCAGGATGGCGTTGTTCATTCATAAATTCACTCAATCCAAGTCCAATGATGGCCGTAACTGTTCTTATAATCGGTTTCAAAGATAAATACTCTCGCCTTGAAAGTCTATATGAAATACTTTCTAATTCGGTATTGGAAAATTTCTCCATTTGAATGTGGGTTTGAACGTAAATGGAATCATTTCTATAAGCCATTAACGTTCCTTTTATTTTAGGATGATTTGCTATTTGCATCTGAACATATTGAGGTTTTTCCATTTCATCCAATATCTTTGGCGCACGTAAATAAAATACGTCGATACCTTTCTTTTTTCTATTTTCGTCTGAAAATAAGGGCTGTTGATTTACATAATTTTGTAATGCAACAAAGGATTTCATTGTTATTGATTGAGTGATTGTTATCCGTTTTCTCTTTTTAAAATGAACAATCCGAGCCTCATAATGTGCATCTTCATTCATAAAGATTTGAGCACTCACAAATTGTTTTATTTTTGGAAATATCTCATAAAATTGATTTTCTTCCGCATCAATGACAGATCCGACTTTTGGACTTAATATAATGATATCATTTTGAGCGAAAGCCCATCCTGCTAATAAACAAAATATGAAAATACTTTTTTTCATCATTCTTTTAGAAACTAAACGCAGTCTCAATGGTGGTTTGTTGAATCGGCTCTAAACCATTCCCCAAATCTTGATAATATTGTTTGAAATCCCAAATCAAGCTTACACCTTCACTCAGTTCATACCCTAGTTTGTAGCCAAGCACCGTGTTGACAGAAGGATTATTAAAATCAAATGGATTCGCGTCATTATTCCTTTGATAGTAAGCTGTTGCCATACTTAGTTTTGGAATATGTTCCGTATTTAGATTAATATAAGCGGAAAAACTATTGATTTGAACTGTATCTGCTTTCATATTTGAATAAGAGGCAACAAAGTCAACGAGGTTAAACAAATGAAAGGATGCTGCACCGAAATAGCCTGCTGTTGTGGTTTGATTGTCATAATCTTGAAATACCATCATATCTTTTGTTTTTACAATGGTTGAATCGCCAGAAGATTGTGTAATTACGCGATTTAAATCATAGCCTTGATCAAAAAATTGCGGCACAAACGATCCGGAAATCATTCTGTATTCTAATGATAAATCAATAAAAGCCAATCGCGCACGAACACCTGGAATAGTAATGCCTGTTCCAGATCTTTTTACGCGGAAGGTGTCCGCATTGGATGTAACCACTTCAGGAAATGATAGCATATTAAACTCAGAATAAACATCCAATGCAAATAACTTATTTGCAAAAATAGGATAACCGATATCAAGCCCAAAGCCCGTTGCACCAGATTTATTTTCTGCCAAGTTGAATGGGGCGGGTTTTAAGTTAATGTCAGTGTCTAGTTGAAGCGTGTCAATTCCTTCAATCATTCCAGGATATATCCAATCCGTTAGGCCATCACCATCTACATCAGGGTCAATCGGATCCGCAACGCCATCGCCATCCGTATCAACTGAATAATCTCCATCTGCAGGAAAATCGTCAAAAAGATCAGGAATATTATCTTCATCTTTATCTTTTAAGCCTGAAAACTGGTTCACATCCGTCACAAAATTCACACCAACTGTGAGCGGAAAATCTTCAGAGATTGTATATTTTGAGCGTAATCCAATTAAAGTACCACCGCGAGAATAATCCTTGATATTCGCCATAAAAATTTCTCCACCAATCTCTCCGAAATTAAATCCTGTTTGAAATCCTGTTCTTTTAATGGAGGGATATTCCATCATATTGGAATAACCGTTTACAAGTCCACCATATCCTAAAGTTACATTGTTGAGTGAACCCCATTTAACCCAAAAAGGATCATCCTGACTGCCATAACGAATAAACATGACTTTATCTAAGATTAGACTTGGTTCTTCCCCTAATTTTGCCCACTCCTCTTCTTTGATGTTTCCTTCATTGTCGATGTAGATAACCAAATCTAAGCCCACGCCGATCTTCCCAAAATTT
The DNA here is from genome assembly GCA_018671775.1 of Fidelibacterota bacterium. Classification (GTDB taxonomy): domain Bacteria; phylum Fidelibacterota; class Marinisomatia; order Marinisomatales; family UBA1611; genus JABHGY01. The sequence continues at coordinate 12,079 of JABHGY010000098.1, read as the reverse complement.
AATTCGGGACGTAATGCGAGCTGATTATATAAAACGCCATCAATCGTAGCCGAGCCAATGCCCAATCCCATACCAAAAGGCTTTGGTGCTTCAGGGGTCGAATCGTCACTTGTTTCTGAATCGGGTTCTGGCGTTTGAACTTGAGGGCTTGGTGTCGAATCAATCTGTGTTTGCGGTTTCGATATATCTTCTTCCACATTTTCCGTTGAACTTCCATCTGATGGCTCAACACTCTCTTCTATTTGCGGTGCTTGTTCTGTTTCAATTTCGGACTCAGATTCTGACTCACTTTCAGTTTTCGGTTCTATATTGGTCTCAGTTTCAGGATCTGAGGGATATTCAGCTGGGCTGGCAGGTGCCTGCATTAAATTCCCAGACACATCCGATATGGCTTTCTGTCCAGCAGCAACGCTTACCGTTTGTCCTGTAGCGCGATTCATTACATCAAACAATCCTTCTCGACCAATAAATTGATCCACGCCAGATGGGTCTACAACACAAGCAAATTCTGTTCCTTTTACAGAAGCCACACTTACAGGCGTTTCTACCCGAAATGTTTTCCCTGAAATAGATTTTTGCACGTTATTAAGAATGGTTCCATATTCAATATTTACGGAGCGAGTGCTTCGTGTATCCATAAGCTGAAATTGTGTATTCGGCTTTAATTTGATGATGGATTTATCATCCATATAAATAATGGCTGCAAATCCTTTCGCGCCTACTTTTATGGCGTCACCGTTATTAATTTCTAAGCCCAAGCGACCTGCTTCGTTATACGTGGATTGTCCTAGCCTTTTAAGAGACACTTCCCCCGACATTTTCATAATTCGTGCGATGGTTTCTGCATGAACTGCGCTAAAAGTTATTAGGGATATTATGAGTATTTTTGATAGATATTTCATCACGTTTCCAATTTTATTTATTTGTTGTTAATGATTGAATTTTGCAATGCGTCTTTCACGAGTAACGCTATATGAAAATACGGTTTTCCAGTTGATTTTCCCATGCCAATTTCACAAGTCCGCCCAGAAGAATATCCTGTGTCAAATTTGCCCAAATCCATCAATCGGTTTTTTTCATATTGCGTGGCATTTTCCGTTAATTCAGGATAACGTAAACCTCGATCTCCCGCCATACCGCAACAATGATCTTCTTCAGCTTTCATGACCGTTTCAGCGCATTTACTGGCTATCTCGAGCATCTTATCCGATAATCCCATTTTCACATTGGAGCAAGTGGGATGAATTGCAATTTTTTGATTCAATTTATTGATTGTGAGATTTGAGATAATTTGACTTAAAAATTGCACAGAATCTATAAATGTTATTTTATTCCATTTCTTGCCCAAATCTCCTTCTAATTTTATTCCTTCCGAGATTAAATGATAAGTGCAAGGAGACATATCCACAATCACAGGAATCGTCCCCTTTTGTGAAATTGGATATAAGGTTTGAATTGTTTTCATCATTGCAATTTTTGCGTTCTGAAATTGTCCGCGAGAGTGAAATGCCATTCCACAGCATAAGTCATTGATATTTTCGGGCACGACAATTTTCTGACCTGATAAATCACCAATATCCAAAAAATGGCGCGCCAAAGACGTATTTTTGCCATCGGGCGACAAAACACGATTTACGCAACTTGTAAATAGAATAAAATCTGCTTTTTCACTTGAGTCTGTACTGTAATCATCGTCACATAATTGAGAAATATCTTGCGTCCAAACGGGGATAATTTGATTGCTTATTCGATTAAAAAATTGAGAGATAGATTCTATCCATTTTGCATTAATTGCGCTCAGAATATTGACAATTTTTAAGCCAAATCGAACTGATTTCACTAAAAAGGAAAAATGATTTACAAGAAAAGATTCTTTATTGTCTCGCTTGCGCTCTGTAGTCAATTGACGTAAATCTTTAACGAAATTCCCTGTATTTATATTGACTGGACAAGATAATGCGCAGAGTCCATCGCTGGCGCAGGTATCTACCAAAGCATATTGAATTTCATCTTTGAGCTTTTGTTTGTCTTTATGCGATAATTGAACCATTTCACGAGCCAGAATAATGCGCTGCCTTGGACTTAAAGACAATCCATTTGAGGGACAAATCCGTTCGCAAAAGCCACATTCTACACATAAATCTATTTCATTATTTACTTTAGGTATAACTTTTAAATTACTTATATGATGCTTCTTATTGCTATTTATTAATACGCCAGGATTAAAAATATTGCCAGGATCTCCAATTGATTTTAAGTCACACATTATTTGATATAACTCGCTTCCCCATTCTTTTTCTACAAAGGGAGCCATGTTCCGCCCTGTTCCGTGTTCTGCTTTTAGAGAACCATTAAATTTTCCAAGGGTCAATTCCGCCATATCATCAATCAGCCGTTCATATTGGGCTAATGATTTTGAATGCTCTAAATCTACAGAAGCTACGAAATGGATATTCCCATCTTTTGCGTGACCAAATGTAACAGCATCTTTCGTATCTGTATTTTTGAATATAGTCAATAAGCCAGAGATAGCTTCGCCCATATTTGAAGGATCCACCGCAATATCTTCCGTAATAACGCTTGTACCTGGATTCCGCAATGCGCCAACAGTTGGATATAATCCTTTCCGTAAATCCCATAAGTTTTCTCGTAAAATGGCCTCTTCAGTGAATCTTCCAGAAATATATGCAGATTGTTTTTGAATAAACGATAGGGCTTTTTCTGTTTGCTCTCGTAAAGTTGATTTAGAATCGTCTTCATATTCGAGTAAAAGCCCAACGGCATTTTCAGGAAGATCCTGTGGATTGATGGGCTTATTTTTTAAATACTTAACTGTTCGCAAAGAAGCGAAATCCATGTATTCAATACTGGCGAAATCGAACTCACTCAATCGCGGCACAAGATCGCAAGCTTCCTGCGTGGATTCAAATAAAAATAGTCCCGTTGATTTTTCTGGTGGATCAGGGATTGTTTTTAATGTCACCTCAGATAAAAAAGCGAGCGTTCCTTCTGACCCTACCAATAAATGAGAAAAAATATCGAAAGGATGATCGTAATCCAAAAAAGCATTTAAACTATATCCCATTGTATTTTTAATACGATATTTATCTCTAATTTTCTTTACGAGTATTGGGTTCGATTTTATCTGGTCTCGAATCTTTAGTAAGCCCTGCGAGAGATAATTTTCCGATTCCATGAATTTTTGAGATTCCCCTTTAAGCGACGAATCATAAACATGTCCATTGGCAAGGATAAATCGAATTGACTCCAAAGTGTGATACGCATTATTGGCTGTTCCGCACGCCATGCCAGAGGCATTATTATTGACGATGCCTCCAATCATAGCTGAGTTGATAGACGCAGGATCAGGGCCAATTTTCATGCAAGATGATTTTAAAGCCAAATTGGCTCGCATTCCAATCACGCCAGGTTGAAGTTTAATCGATTTTCCTTTATTTAATACTTCACTTTTCTGCCAATATTTTGAAATATCTACTATAATTCCGTTTGTTACAGATTGACCGGAGAGGGAAGTTCCTCCTGCCCTAAATGTTAAAGATGTTTGATTTCGTTTTGCATAAGATAATAATTGAATAATGTCATTTTCGTTTTTTGGCCAGTGAATTGCGGATGGAACGAGTCGATAAATACTTGCGTCTCTCGAATAAGCCAAACGATCGATAAGACGATGTGAAGGAACCTTCATTTATCGTTCAAATGGATTTAGCCTATTATGAAAGCTATTTGGCACAGGGACTGGACTATTTGTCTCAAAGTCAAACGTAATTAATTTAAAAAGGGCAATGCAAACAGGACTTGACTCATTTTTTCTAAATATGCCCGTAAGCAAATCAAAGCTTGTGGTTCCAATTCGTGTTAAACGTTGTCCAATATCCAATTTGCTAGGATGATTTACTTGCTGTAACCATGAAATTTCCATGCCACCAAGAATGGTTGACGTTTGAGAAAGCCATCGTTCTTTATCCATACCTAAATCTCGATACAAATCTAAGCGAGCGCTTTCCATGAGGGTCAAAAATGTAGCATGATTCACGTGTCTTAAGGCATCCAGATCTCGCCACCGGGTTTCCATATTAACCCAAAAATCAAAATCAGAACGACTATATTTTTTTTTATGCATGATTGATTTTGTCCTATCTTAGGCTAACCATAATTTGCGATCCAAGCTACGATATTGAATAGCTTCACTCACATGAACTGGCAAAATAGATTTTTCTCCTTCTAAATCTGCAATCGTGCGCGATACTTTTAATATACGATCATACGCTCTTGCGGAGAGCCCAAGCTTTTCCATTGCTGTTTTTAGTAAAGTCGATGAGGCTTCACTTAAAGCGCAATAATCTTTTATTTGCTTCGTTTCCATTTGTGCATTAGCATACATATTATTGACATTTGAAAATCGTCCTAACTGAGTCTCTCTTGCTTGTTGCACTCTTTTTCTCACTTTGATAGATGGCTCACCAGCTTCCTTTTCGCTCAATTCAGAAAATTGAACCGCAGGAACATCAATATGAATATCAATTCGATCCATTAAGGGTCCAGAAATTCGACTCATATATTTTTGAATCATTTGAGACGTGCAGGTGCATTCATGATGCGGATCTGTCGCAAAGCCACAAGGACAAGGATTCATGGACGCGACCATCATAAATCGTGCGGGATAATTCAGAGACATGGCTGCTCTCGCTATGGTTACATCGCCAGATTCTAAGGGTTGACGCAAAACCTCCAAAACATTTTTTTTGAATTCTGGCAATTCATCCAAGAATAATACGCCATGATGAGCTAAACTCACTTCTCCAGGCCTAGGAACGGCTCCACCGCCAATCAGTCCTGCATCAGAAATTGTATGATGTGGCGATCGAAATGGACGAACGCCGATGAGTCCAATTCCTTCTGGCATCATTCCAGATACAGAATGAATTTTTGTGGTTTCCAATGCTTCTTGCAAGGTCAAATCGGGTAAAATACTTGGCAAACGTTTTGAAAGCATTGTTTTTCCACTACCAGGGGGACCGACCAATATAACATTATGTCCACCAGCGGCGGCAACCTCCATCGCTCTCTTAACTTGTTCCTGACCTTTAACGTCAGAAAAATCAAGTGTATAGTTTTTTTGTTGCTCAAAATATCGGGACAAATCAATTGACTTGACTTCTTTTTCAAGTTCTCCATTGAGAATATCAATCACTTCTTGCAATGAATCGGCACCCACAACTTTTATGCCGTCAACTACGCTAGATTCTTGCGCATTTTCAGTTGGAAGAATCAATCCTTTAATCCCTTTTTCCTTTGCACATATGGCTACAGGAAGTGCACCTTTTATTGGACGCAAAGAACCATCTAATGCTAATTCGCCTAATAAGAGTAGTTTGTTTAAATATTGCGTTGATACATCGCCTACGGCTGCCAAAAGCCCAACCGCTATTGGCAAATCGAAGGCTGAGCCTTCCTTGCGAATATCTGCGGGTGCCAAATTGACCGTAATATATTTCATGGGAAAAGCGTATCCCGAATTTTGAATGGCTGCCATGACCCGTTCTTTACTTTCCCTTACAGCACCCTCTGGCAATCCGACTGTAACGAATTTGGGCAGTTTAGAGCCAGTAATATGGCATTCTACCTCAACGATGTAAGCATCAATGCCAAGGATAGCTGAGCTTAAAACTTTCGCCAGCATTTAAAAGACAGATTTATATGCGAAATAAGGAATGATGATATAAATAATCGAATCTCGAATAAGATAAAAAAGTGTAAACAAAAGAATAACTTTGAAGCCTTTTTCTTTCATCAATTGCTTAAATCCACCTTTTCTATAAAGCTCAAGCCACGATTGAATAAAAATAGGCCTAAAAAAAGACATTATTTTCTCCCAGGCTTGATTTTACCAAATTTTAGGTTTTCATACTTTTCCCAAAGGGTTTCGCCAGAGGCATCTTGGAATCGGTATGCAAATTCTAAAGCTTCATAAAACGGTCTATCTGCATATTCACCGTGAGAATAGTATTCGTCAATCCATTTTACAAATTGCGATATTTCTGTAGAATCTAATTTATCAAAAATGCCATAAACCAATTCGGCTCGATTTTCAAAATACCATTTTGAAACACCACCATATCCAATTTCTTTTTTCATTTGTGAATCTGTTTCATACACTTGAACCAAATATGAATACAAAAACATTTCCTTTTCTTCTAATGATAACATTTTCCAATAAGCGACTGCTGGAGATATGTTGCTTTTATTTTGCTCTGCGTGAACACTCATCAAGATGATAAATAGTGTTATTAGGATTTTTTTCATATGAAGTCCTTTCATGTGCTTCCTCTTAAATTGGGATATAATCTGACCCGCAAACATACATAATTCAACGATGTTGAACAATACGAATCAGGAAGTAGGTTCAAACCAATCTCCATGATCTTTGATAAGTTGAATTAAGGCATCAACTGCATAATCTGCAGAAATGTTGGCTTGTACTTTTTCTTGTCCTTTATATAAGGATATTTTTTCTTTTCCCGTTCCTACATAACCATAATCTGCATCTGCCATTTCTCCGGGACCATTCACAATGCAACCCATAATTCCAATTTTCACACCCTTTAAATGTGATGTTCTTTCTCGAATATTGGCTGTTACCTTCTGTAAATCAAATAAAGTTCGCCCACAAGATGGACAGGAAATATATTCGGTTTTTGAAATGCGGACGCGCGCTGCTTGCAAAATGCCAAATAAAACGAGATTGATTTTTTCAAACCGAGAATCTCCCAGTGTCATGAGCCCGTCTCCAAATCCATCTGCAAGCAATCCACCGAAGTCCGTCGCTAAGTGCAATTGTAGTGATTCCAAATTTAAAGATGATGTTTTTCGCGATAGTAAAACAGGACTGTTAATATTATGTTCTACAAGTTGCATACACAATGTTCGAAGCTCTAACAAAATAGAATCAGATTTGCCCATTAATATTAAAACAAATGGCTCTTTCACATTTTTTAATAATTTTAAATCTTCTTGATTCTCCAGTAGCACAAAATTGAGTTTAGCGGATTTTTTATTTGATTCAAATTCTGAAATAGTGGTAAACAGTGGAAAATGTCTTTCCTCACCATTCCAAACAGCAAAATTTTGAATCAATCCAATATTTTCAGGTAAAACAAAATTTAAGAGATTCTTTCCGAGATAAATATAATCTGGGCATAAATCACCCAATGTCCATTTATCATTCTCAGATGAATATTGTAGCCCTATTTTTTCCAAATTTTCTAGAGAAATCACTTTAATATTTGATAAATCGGAAACTACCACTGGAACATTATTTCCACCGATATTTAAAATAGATTTGGCTTCGTTTCGTTTGTAAAAATAGGGGTCGTAAGCAAAAGAGATTTTTTTCTCAGGAATAAAGTGATATTTGCGTTTTTCAATTCTATCTACGATAGATTGGGCTACAGGAAGCTCATTTTCTGGCTCTTCTGTGAGAGAAACACGAATTGTATCTCCTATTCCATCTTCTAATAATGCGCCAATGCCAAGGGCAGATTTAATACGTCCGTCTTCCCCTTCGCCTGCTTCTGTCACGCCCAAATGGAGTGGATAATTCATCCCTTCATTTTTCATGGTTTTTACTAAAAGTCGATAGGCTTGAATCATCACATGCGTATTACTTGCTTTCATAGAAAAAACGATTTCATGGAAATTTTCATCTATACAAATGCGTGTAAACTCTAAAGCTGATTCTACCATGCCTAATGGCGTATCACCATAACGGCTTAAAATACGATCCGACAGTGAACCGTGATTCGTTCCGATTCTTAAAGCAGTTCCATTCTCCTTGCAAACTCGAATTAAGGGTAGAAACCTTTCATGAATTCTTTCTAATTCTTCTTCATAAGATTGATCCGTGTAATCGATGGATTTAAATTGTTTTTTGTCCACATAATTTCCAGGATTTATTCTTACTTTTTCTACAATCTCCGCTGCAATCAAAGCCGCATTGGGCGTGAAATGTATATCTGCTACTAAAGGTATATCATATCCTTTTTTTCGTAATGCTGATTTAATGTTTTTGAGGTTTTCTGCATCTTTGATACCGGGTGCGGTGAGGCGAACTAATTCTGCCCCAGCGTGGATCATGCGAATTGATTGGGCAACAGATGTTTCTGTATCCATGGTATTTGTAGTCGTCATGGATTGAATTCGAATTGGATTTTTTCCTCCAATACCAACTGAGCCAACTTTAACTTCTCGCGTTTTAAATCGACTATATTGACTTAAACTATGGCAGTATAATGTCATGATTATGGAGAAAAGGGTTTGAGCAAATATGTATTTGCTTTCTTCATTGCAGATGAAAAATTATCCAATTCGATGCATTTTTGATAGGCAGAAATAGCGTCCTTTCTCTGTTTTTTTAAATCATGGATTTTACCCTTTAGCAAATAAGCATTTCCTAAAATGATATCCAATTCTGCATCATAATCTTTGATAGCGTATTCTAGATAATCTAAGGCATTATCACTATTTTCAAATGTGAAATCAAATAATGCCTTTTCATATTCACCATAAGAAAAATACCAACGTTTTTGCCTATCTGTCAATTTTTCGAATTTTCCATCATTCATCTTTAGGTAATGTTCAGCTTCCGATTTATTTCCTGTTCGAATGAGGCTTTCAAGATGTAATAAATAAAAATAATAGTTATTGGAAAATTTTTTGGTGAGGTCCTCTGTGTGTCTTAATGCCCAAGACGGTTTATCTTCTACCCATAGATATAAAAAAGAAAGAATACCTTTCGCTTCAATCCAAGCCCATTCACTTTTTTCTGTAGTTATTTCCATTTTTGCTAATCCCGAATCTGTGGATGGATTTAATCCATAAAAGTCCACGAGCCAGCGTATAATTTTTGGACTGATACCTGCATAATATTCAACAATACCAAATGGTAACAAAGCATCATTGAGATCAGGATCATCTTCATAAGCCTTTTGAATCATGGTAAAACCGCCATAAGCACGCATTAAGGTTTGAAGCCATTTCTTTTCGCCTAAACTAATTCGAGCTGATAAGCCTTTTGCTGAACCATAATACAATTGATAAATTGGATCACTGGGATATTTTTTGACTAAAGATTCATATATCGGAAGAATATCATTTAAGCATTTTTCTAATGTGTCCATGCTTTGTTCTGTAGGTAAATTGGCCTGAGCCTTAAGCCATTTTGCTCCCACCCAAATCATAGGCGCACCTGGATGCTCAGGATATGTATTTCTGACTGAATCGATTAAAATAATTGCTTGCGTATATTCATAATTATACATGGCCATAACGCCTTTTTTAAGCTGTACGTCACCAGGGAGTTCTTGGCTTATAAGGCACCCGCTTACAAAAGTTGTAAGGAGAAAATATTTAAAGTACATCTTTTAAAAAATCAATGAGAAGAAAGAACGAGCCAACTTTTTGCTTCGTTATTATCTGGATCAATCTCTAAGGTGCGTTTCCATGAAGCTTCCGCCAATTGTTTTTCGTTCATTTTCCAGTATGTAACGCCCATTCCAAGATATCCATTGGCATTATTTGGCCTCAACTCTAACACTTCTTGAAATGCAGATAATGATTCTTTATACATTCGTTTTTCACGATAATAATTTCCCAATGTGGCCATTGCTCCAGGGAGCCATTCGTAGGAATTATTATTAATGGAGAGTGCATTTTGAAAAGCACGTCTTCCCAGTGCGGGATTTCCCAATCGATTATTTTCAACAGCTAAAACATAATACGTTTGAGGCAATAGATTTTTCGCCAATGTATGTTGAGGAGCATAAACCAATAAATCTTCCCAAGCGGCGGCGGCTCTCCCCCATTCTTTCGCATTAAAGTAGCTTAATCCCTGCATATATCGGGCATCTTCATCTCTCGGGTCAACGAAAACTACATCACTAAAAGATAAAGCCGAATAGATGTATTTTCCCTGATCAAAATAAAGGTGCGCCAATGCTTCATGGGGAGCTTTATCCTTTGCATTTAACTGAATGGCTCGTTGATAATTGGATTTTGCTTTCTCTATATCATCCATTTTTTCATAAGATTTACCAGCAAGATAGACAAAGCCATGATGAGTTGGGAATTTCTTTTGAGCATTTTGAGCCAACTGAAGTGCTTCCGTATAATTTCCCTTTAGTAGGCGATCACGAATGATTGTCAATTGTTGTGCAGGACCATCAGGGTTCTTTTTAGATGACTTTAACAAGATACCTTTGCTAAATGCTTTTTCTTCTTGGGTTTGCCCAAACAGTGCCATTGCATCGATGGTGGCTTTATGGTTAGGGTCTAATTCAAGCGCTTCTTCAAATGACCACTGGGCTTTTTGATATTCACCTAAACTTGCGTACAAGGCGCCTAAAAAATAATGCGTGTCTGGATTTTGAGGGCTTTTGACTATTTCTCGCAGATAAACATCTTTCGCTCCATTCCAATTTTGCTGAGATTCGTAATGAAGTCCCAATCGTCGTTGCAATGGTAAATTTCCAGGATTTCGGCTGGCTTCAGTTTCATAATCTTTCGTGCTAAAAAATGGTCGAGATTCAATGGCAACAATTTTTTTCTTCCCAGAATCAATGTATAAATAACGAGTCGCACGAGCTAACTCTTTATGACTGGATTTTAGTTCGCCAGTTAAGGTATAAAGCTCATCAGCCATAGTAGCGATAGAAATCGCATTTTTAGGCTTTTGTGTCGAAGCCGTTTTTTTCTTTTTTGAGGAGCGCTTCTTTTTCCCTGAAGATTTCTTTCTCTTCTTTTTAGACCTTTTTTTCTTCCCTGAAGACTTTTTCTTTGAAGAAGACTTCTTTTTGGATGATGATTTTTTCTTTTTTGAGGAAGGCTTCTTTTTTTTCTTTTTCTTGGATTGCCCAAATATAAGAACAGATGAAACTGAAGTATGAGGGATAGGCATGGAGCCTGTCAGAAGGATACAAATAAGTATTCGACTAATGTTTTTTAGAATCGTTTGTTTCATTGGATTACAACAGAATTTACAAAAGGCAGAGACAATGCCAATAATTTTATTTGGGAAGTCTCAAAATAATATTTTTCCCTAGTTCTAACTCATCCACATGACCAGAAAGACCCGATTTTTCATCGTAATAATGCATATGAGAATTCGTAGTATGGTGTGTAAAAATCGCATGGTGTTTTACGGAATAAAATCCCAATACTTGACCATTAATGTTTGAATCAGTTTGATTCCATGACTTATTCATGTGATCATCATGCGTCCCATCTAAGCCAGGATCACTGATAATATGCCATTTGATTTTATCAATTTCGCCATCTATGATAAAAGGAAATGGTTCTTCTGGGTTTAGCTTATTTTTCTTTGCCTGATCATAAATATAATCATTCAATGATTCCTTTAAATCCTTACTATTAAATGATATATCAATCCATTCTTTTACTTGAGTAGAAACAAGTAGTAAGGCTTTTTCTCCATGAGCTTCAGTAGAGACATGAGCCTTCCCTTCCTTTTGTGCTCTTGTTAAAATAGCTTTTGAATCCCAAATAAGAATTTCTCCATCTAAACCTTCCAAAGCGCCCAATCCATAAATATGCTCTTGATTCGTAATATCAGAAAGTGCAACAACCCCTTCCCTAGCACCGTCATGCATAATTTCTTTTAGAGCGCCATGAATTTCTACATGGATTACTTTAGGTTTTGATTCGCATCCTATCATTAAAAATGCTCCTAATAAAAATATATTTTTGATCATAATTGTTTTTCTGTATGTTTTAGAGTGATTTAAATTTATTAACATTCGCAACAAGTTCCTTGATTTTTTGCTTTCTCAAAAGACTCTTTTCCTTCTCGGAAAGCAAGTCCCGCAATAAAAAGTGACCCAATGGCGTCAATACTTCCGATTTCAAATAACTCATATCCCAAACTTGAAATCATTAAAACCACCGATAATTGCATACAAGCTCTTGTGCAATTCGCATCGGCAAGAATAGCATCGGAATTCAACGCATTCCCAACGATTCTTTTTTCTCGAATCAGCCACCACAT
>JABHGY010000097.1 GCA_018671775.1 Fidelibacterota bacterium | reverse complement strand
TCATAAAATTCAATGGAATGCATCCAATTATTCTACTGGAATTTATTTTGTGACATTGGCATCAGGAATTCAGGTTCAGACACAAAAACTTATTTTATTGAAATAGATTCATTTGTAAAGCTTAGGATATTCCCGTATTTTTTTAGATATGTTAAAATATGGAACGATTGCTGGCGGTAATAAAATCACTGCTCAAGCGGCCTATCAAATTCTTGAAAATGGCGGCAACGCTTTTGATGCAAGTGTGGGTGCGGTCTTTACCTCAATGGTGGCAGAATATAATCTAACGGGACCTGGCGGTGGCGGTGCCCTCTTAGCTTGCCCCATAAATAAAACGCCAGTACTCTTTGACTTTTTTGTAGACACACCTGAACCTCAGCCCAATAAACAGCTCGATTTTTTTAATGTCCTCATAGATTTTGGTCCCAGCCAACAAGCTTTTCATATTGGGAAGGGATCTGTTGCTATTCCTGGAAATGTAGCAGGACTTTTAAAAGTGCATGAAAGATTGGGGAAAATTCCTTTGAAAGCCGTTTTAGAACCAGCCATCGTTGCCGCAAAAGATGGTGTGATTATTGATGAAGCCCAAGGCTATTTATTTCAGATTTTAGAACCCATTCTTAGTCATTCTAAAGCTGGCGAAAAGCAATTTAAACCTAAGGGGAAATTGATAAAAAAAGGTGCTCTATTTCAAAACGTTGCTTTTGCAGATCTATTGGAAAATTTAATTTTAGAGGGAGCTGATTTCTTTTATAAAGGAGAGGGTGCTAAAATCATCCTAAGTGCTATAGGAGAACAAGGCTTACTCACTAAAAGTGCACTTGAAAATTATAGAGTAATAGAACGGTTTCCATTAATGAGCACTTTTCAAGGAAAGACTATCTTTACGAATCCAGCTCCAGCAACAGGAGGAACCTTAATTACTTTTGTGCTTCAGCTCTTAGAAAAAACGAAGCAAAAAAACAAATGGGATCTTCAAACTCTGGTTCAAGCGATGCAACTTGCATCTAATGTTCGGCATGAAATCTGCACGAATCCAAATAATGAAACACAAATTTCTGAAATATTGGATGATAAAATATTTAACCGTTATCTTCAATATTTTGAGTCAAATTCGCAAGTAAGTTTAAATAATCTTGACCCTTTTTCTAGAGGAGAAACAACCCAAGTCAGTATAATTGACAAAGAAGGAAATGCCGCCAGTGTGACCACCACAAATGGAGAAGGATGTGGCTATTTTATTTCGGAATTGGGGCTTATGCTCAACAATATGCTTGGGGAAGAAGATTTAAATCCAATGGGGTTTCATCAATGGCCGCGACAGCGCCGACTCCCAACCATGATGTCGCCAACCGTCATAATGGGTGAGAAAGGCGTCGAAATGGTTTTAGGCTCTGGCGGAAGTAATCGGATTCGCTCTGCCATTGCACAAGTTATTTTGAATGTAATTTCAAAAGGCATGACTTTAGACGAAGCTGTGAAAGCGCCTCGTATTCATCTCGAAGGAAATACGCTCCATTACGAACCTCACATTGACATAGAAAATAATTTGAATGGTTATGACATCCATGCTTGGGATAAACAAAATTTATTTTTCGGTGGTGTAAATGCGGTAACAAAAACTGAAGCCGTTGGCGATGCAAGACGCGGCGGCGAAGGAATCGTCTGTTAAAAGACCCTAAAAGAGTCCTTTTGGGGCTGTCCGATTTGAATAATAGAAAATATTTTTCAAGCTCAAAATTTATCGCGTAACTTATTCTATGCATAATCCCGCTTTAACACTTGGCCTCGCAATGGCGATTGGTATGGGCGCACAAGTCCTTGCTCAACATATTCGCATTCCGGGGATTGTTCTCTTGCTCGCCTTTGGTGTTCTTTTTGGTCCCGATATGCTCAATTGGATTCAACCTGAAAGTTTGGGTGAATCCTTACACATTATTGTAGGATTTGCGGTCGCTATCATTCTTTTTGAAGGAGGAATGAATCTCAAGCTCAAACGTATTCGCAGAGAACGACGATCGATTCAAGGCTTGATAACGCTTGGTGCTCTCATCACATTTTTAGGAGGCACTTTGTGTGCTAAAATTTTCCTCGGATGGGATTGGCGAATGGCCATTTTATTTGGAACACTGGTAATTGTAACCGGTCCAACCGTTATTTCACCTTTATTAAAACGAGTTCGAGTTCATCATTCTGTTAGTGTGATTTTGGAAGCCGAGGGAATCCTTTTGGATGCCATTGGAGCAATCATTGCTGTGGTTGCACTTGAGGTCGCAATTAGTCCATCTGGTCTTAGTTTTGTGCTTGGAATTTGGCATATTGTTACGCGACTTTTTATTGGCACGCTCTTTGGTCTTGGGGGTGGTTTTATCATGAGTCTTTTACTCAAACAAAGAAAACTCGTTCCGGAAGGATTGGAAAATGTATTTATTCTTTCTTGGGTTTTTGCTCTCTTTCAAATATCAAATTCCACCAGTCCTGAAAGTGGCATTGCGGCGGTTACGATTGCTGGTTTGGTTTTGGGTAATTCCAAAACCTATATCCACCGGGAATTATTAGAATTCAAAGAACAATTAACCGTCCTTATGATCGGCATGCTCTTTGTCATTTTGGCTGCGGATGTGCGCCTTGTAGAAATTCAGGCTCTCGGTTGGGGCGGTTTATTGACTGTCTTCGTTCTGATGTTTTTTATCCGTCCTTTAAGTGTATTCTCATCTACGGCCACCAGTTCTTTAAATGCTAAACAAAAAATACTCATTTCATGGATTGCACCTCGTGGAATCGTCGCCGCAGCGGTGGCATCCCTCTTTGCTTTTGAATTAGATATTCATGGTTTTGAAGGAAGTCAATTACGTGCCCTTGTCTTTTTAGTGATTATAATTACAGTTTTATTTGCAGGATTTACGGGCGGATGGGCCGCATCTGCACTTTCACTCAAACGCAAAAAAGAATCGGGATGGATACTTTTAGGTGCTCATGGCGTGGCACGCTTGCTTGCTCGCATTCTCATTAAATCGGGGCAAGATGTGGTTTGTATCGACGAAGATCCTCGCGCTTGTCAGCTTGCTGAAAATGAAGGGATTAAAGTGTTTTATGGAAACGCCTTAGATGAGCGGGTTCTTCAACGGGCAGAACCAGACACACGCAAAGGACTGATTGCTCTTTCAGAAAATGAAGAAGTGAATTTTATTTTTTCTCAACGGACAAAATATTTTGAGAAAAAATTGATTATTCTTACTGGCATCAAAAATAAATCAGATGGTATTACACAAGATATGCTTACAGAAATAGGTGCTCGGGTTCCTTTTGGACAAGAAGCGGATATGGAACAATGGAGCCGGTGGCTTCAAAAAAAGACAGTGAGAATCCATCCTTATGCTTTTAATGGAGCGGACGAAAAGCACAGATTAACAGATCCCGAAATGGTAAATATGCTTCTTCCGCTCATGCTTCGCCGAGATAAAAAAGTTGAACCTATTGATAATCTCTATGAAGCCAGAAAGAAGGATAGAGTCTATTTTTTAATTAATCAGCAAAAAAAGGAAGAGGCGCTGGCTTGGTTAAATGAGAATGGATGGAAATAAACTATAATGAGAAATTATCAATGATTAATGATCAATTGTTTTATTTGTTCTTTTAAATCTTTTGGTGCCACGATGCGATTTGCATGTCCATGCTTTTTAAGCCAATCGGTGCTTTGAAAATCTTGCGATGTTTCTTTGCCTGTAAATTGTTCTATCACTCTTTTTCCTGAGAATCCAATATGGCCTGCATTTTTCTCAAAAAGCCTTACCCCACGAGAAGCTACGCCAATAGCCACTCCTCCCAACGTTGGATCGGTAATGATCGTAATAACAGGCAATCCAGC
>JABHGY010000096.1 GCA_018671775.1 Fidelibacterota bacterium | reverse complement strand
TAACCCGTGTCCGTTCGAGGATAAAGCGTAATAAAACTAGAAAAGGAGCTATCGGCATTTGTTACGGCATCACGGGAATTCATAGAAACAAAACCAAAAGCATCCACTTTACCCAAATGGGTTTGAAGTGCTACACCGTTTAAGCCATATTCATAGGATTGGGATAAATCAGGAAAAGCACCCACAACTCGACGACTCCAGCCGTAGCCAGATCGACGTGGTGCAAAAAAATCTGTGCTCTCAAAAACAACACCCTGTCCCATGGTTGCAGAAAAATTTCCCAAAATGAGTCGATTTATTTTGAGCTTTCCCAAAGATAGATTGCGGAAGGTAAGGGCTAGCTTCCCCTCTGGAATATAA
The DNA here is from genome assembly GCA_018671775.1 of Fidelibacterota bacterium. Taxonomy (GTDB): domain Bacteria; phylum Fidelibacterota; class Marinisomatia; order Marinisomatales; family UBA1611; genus JABHGY01. The sequence continues at coordinate 2,943 of JABHGY010000096.1, read as the reverse complement.
ACTTGCGATATATAGCGATTTTGTTCTCCCATTTTTCTATGATAGGCATAACCCAATTTCCATGTGCCACCACTGGTGTAAATCATCTTATGTTGTAAATTCCCAGGATGGTTGCTCAAGGGGGTTGTGCTTCCAACTTCTTCATCAAAAGAGTTTGTGGAAGGGACCGTTTTATATGTTGTATTATACCAAAAATGGGATGTTTTTGTAGGATCATCTTCACCATAAGTGAAAAAATCTACCATGTTTTTGTAACCCCAATAAGAAAGATTTGTAGCACCTCTTAAGGCTTTTGGATAGTTAATACTTCCTTCTTTTTGTCGCTTAATGACAGAAACCGCATCCACTGGACTCACATTTTGCAAGGACATGAGATCGTCATACGTGGCATGATTTACGTTAATCGGCTCTGAAAGTCTATCGAGCCACACTTCAATCAGGCCTTCATTTGCCCCTTCTGTACTGGTCCAATTTTCTACCTTTCTATATCGATCCTGAAGCCGTGAATGATTCGCATCTTGCGTTTGTATCGTTAAAGAAATAATCGGTTTTAATTGATTCAATGTCTCAATATCAAATTCAGGGATGTTTAATATTTCATAAATTTCAGTAAGCGGACCTTGAAAAATCACATAGTCATATAAGGCTTCCGCTTGAGCTTCTGTAATTGGAAGCGCCTTAATCTCTCCTAAACTCGCTTCGTTTAAAACAATCTTTTGAGCAAAGACAAAAGATAATAGGGACAAAATTAAACCCTTACGAAACATTAAAAATTGATCCCCATTGATACTTGATGCGTCAAAGAGAAAACCGGATGGGTCAATAACCCGTAATCAATGTTCAAACTTTTGACCCTAAGACGGAAACCCATTCCTAATCTATTTGGATTTGAATGCACGCCTGATAAAAGGACAAAACCTGGAAGCAATTCATATTCTAATCCAGCGGAATATTGAGTGTCATATCCAACAGCGCGATGAAGGGAAAAATTTGTCCATACCAAATCATAAGGAGAATAAGCCAAACCGATATTTACCGTTCGGGGTAAATCGACCAAGTTGCCTTTTCCTAATTGAGGTTGATTGATATTTTTCACAAAAACGCCCATCCAATGGCGACCTTCTAAACTCGCTTGCAATCCTAAATCTAAACCCAATGTTTGGCTTTGGCCTAAATCAATACCATCAGAACCATCACCGCTAGCGCCCGCTGATTTTCCATAATTAACCGATAAATATTTTGCGCCAATCCCAATGGCCAAACTTGAGTGTCGATCTTTTTGAAGAAAGAATCCATAATGTCCACCAATGGCTGTCTCTTGTGTCAGTTGAACGCCGCCTGCTGTTACAGAGAGATTTTCTGCTGAAAGTCCAAGCACACCTTTGTCGCCTAAGACAAACGCTCCTGAAAAGGAAGCATGGGGTAAGTAGGATTGTCCGCTCATTTCTTCAAAAGAAAATACGCCCGAATGAGATTTTAATTGCGTAAGAGCTGCAGGATTTTCAAAACTTGCAAAAGCATCCACTTGGTGCGCAACATTACTTCCTGCAAGCGCCATGGAACGCGCACCATGATAAAATTGTTCTGTTGTCACTTGGGAAAAAGAGAATGAAAATAAAATGAATAAAATGTAAGTCATTCTTCGAATATTGCTTTTACTATTCATCGTTAATAATTGATTATTTAGCATTTTATTCATCGTCCTATCACTCCAATCACAACGGGCGCAGTGTCTGTGCTTAGTGTTCCCGTTTTCGTATCCGTTACTTCCAAATGCAGAATGTAAACTCCTGGAGGCAAAATCCGATTTAATTCATCACGACCACTCCACGATGCTTCTTTATAAAAAGAGAGGCCTCGAAATTCATCATAAAGCGTACTTACATATCGGCCAGACGCATCAAAAACTCGTAATTTTATTCGAGCATCATCAGGGAAGCTATATTCAAAGTTTATTTGCTCCCCTAATTGCGGAACAAAAGGATAAGGCGCAACCTTTAGATAAATTTCAAAATCACCCGGTGTCCCTTCTAATTTTTCCGTAATGTCAGAAGCATATGCAGGTTGAAGTTGGCTGGTGCTACTATAAGATCCACCAATACCGCTGACCTCTATCAGGGTCCCAACTTGCAAAAGGGAATCCAAACTTTCGTTTACTATTTCAAAACTATCATTATGTAAAATACCTGTGGAAGCCCAAATACGAACGATGGACTGCTCCCCCGTTTCATCTTGAATCGTGATATTTGCACCAGCATTTGTGCCATAAGGATCGGATCGCTCTGTTATTTTTCCCCAGATTTTGACAAATGTATATTCATATTCTAAAGAATTAAATTCAGAAATCGACAGCTCAACAACAGGAAGTGTTGCATTTTCTTTTAAAACTTGAATGCTTGAATAGATGAGCTCAGGCTTTCCATCAAATTCATCCACTTCTGCTGTAACTAAAACAGAATCTCCTCTATGGAAAGATGTATCTAAAGATGAATTATAAAGAATAATTCCTTTTCCTGATTCGTCTTGAAGGAAAGCTTCTGTAAAGGATGTGCGCAGTTTTCCCGCTGGAACGGTAACAACACCATCAATTTCAACTATTTCCCCCACATAATTTGAAAGGTCAGCCAATAAATCTGCGATGGATAAATCATCTGGAGGCGCAGAAATATTCAAGGTGCTCAAATTGCTTGAATCCGCTAAACCCACATTGTCTTCAGCATACACAGCGTAAATCATTTCACCCGCTAAGCCCGTGGCATTCACCGTTACCGCATATATATCACCTGAAGCCGTCATAGCATGATTTATTGTATCGCCTTGAAAAATGGTTTTAAGTCGAACGAGCGCAAGTCCGTCTTCGTCTGTTACGGTCGCATTAAATACAATATCGTTTTCTGTTGTAGGATTGCTCGGAGAAAAAGTCACGTTAGCAATAACAGGTTT
>JABHGY010000095.1 GCA_018671775.1 Fidelibacterota bacterium | reverse complement strand
TAATTTTAATTGTCCATCGTTGTGCCAGAGTGTTTTGCTAGCTTTTTTCTTATCTTTGAATAGTGCCGCTTTTCGTATTTGGCCATTTTTATACCAACTTACCCACAAGCTATTCATTCTGCCATTAGAGTAAACAACCTCTGATTTTTTACTTCCATCTTTATACCAAAGAATTAGATGACCATCTTTAATGCCTTTACTGTAATTTATTTCAGCACTTTCTTGGCCATTTTTATGCCAACTGGCATGTAATCCATCTCGTTTGTTATGTTTATATTTAGTGGCTGATTTCATTTGCCCAGATTTATGCCATTGAACTCTAAACCCGTCGGTTTTATTACATAAAGCTTGAGATTTAAATTTACCATCTGGATAAATATTTGTTTTTAGGTCGTTTGCAATATTCTCTTGGATTAATATTCCTTTTTGGTAATCCTCTTTCCTAATCAGCTTGCCATTTTTATTCCAGTGCAACCACGTACCAACTTTATCTTCTCTATTTTTATTTAGATTGGAAATGTATTTTCCTTCCATTTTCTTATGGCCGTTTATATGCCATCTTATGTATAGTCCATCTTTTATGCCATGCTTAAAGCTTGCTTCTAATTCTTTATTGCCATTTGAGTGCCATCCAATGTATGTGCCATTTATAACACCATTAGAATAATTTATTTTTGACGATATTTGCTCTTTAATTTTAGAGTCAAATATAGTATTAAAAGTTTTTTGAGAATACCAATAAGTCCATAGCCCATGCCTTTTGTTATTTTTGTATTCACCTTCGTACGATCTATTGCCATTAGTATGCCAACCATGCCAAATTCCAACTCTTTTGCCTTTGTGATGTTGGCCCTTTACAGAAAGTGTATTTTTGTCATACCAGTATATTTCGGATCCATGCCTTTCACCATCTTGCAAATTTCCTTTATGGTCAATTCTCCCATCTTCATCCCATGTGATGGACTGTCCATGTTCTTTACCATTTAAGTAGTTAATTTCAGCAAACTTATCTCCATTGTCGTAATACATGGTGTGCTTTCCAGTATATGGAGTATCGCTATTAAGTTGATAGGTAATGCCATCAATAATTTGAGTATCAGGTTTTTGCAGGATCATGAATTTATTTTATTCTTATTGTTTATTATTAAGCATAAAATATTTATGTTATAGGGAAATATATATTTTTTTTGGAAATCAAAACTGGAAAAAAGTAAAAAGATAGTTGATAATGAACCCAACTGTGAGATATGTAAATGTCTAGATTTTCAAAAGTTCCTGGTGCTGGAGTTAAAGCAATAAAGAATCCAGTTTATTGGTCAAGAATGCAAATTCAAAATCAAAGATACAAGGCACAATCGCAAGCTTTAGTGGAAAGATTTAATGAGCGCTGGCATCGATTGAGTGATATTCAAAATAAAATTGCCAATGATTTTGTTGATGAGATAATTGAAGATTTAAGAGGAAAAGAGCTAGACAAGTTGATGTTATATATCGATGAAATGCAGTCATGAGTTGAATTTATAGAAGGAAATATCGATACAGTAAATAATAGTCATTTATCGAAATATGCTACACGCATAAAAAATGTAGGAATATTTTCAATGAAGATGTGTAAAAAATATGAAAAATATTCGGATATTAGTACTGTTGAATATAACGCTAAAGAAAAAATGATTTATATGGATAATGAAAGTTTTTATTATTTCGGATGAACTCTTGTTGTCTATCCAATAGGATTTCTGTAGTTGAGTGGAAAAACACTGGTTCGTTTGTCTAAAAAGGTAAATTTTGTATTGAAATTTATTTACGATTCTTCGTTTAAGAAAAGAGCGAGACGATTGGAAAAAACTGGAGAGTATAGTTTTTTAATATTGCTTTACTGGAATCAAATAGAGATGCTAATCAAGATTCTTAAATATCAGATAATATTTGGTAACGGAAAGAAAACTAAAGATAGTCTTTGGGGTGCTCGAGATCAAATAGTTCATGCAAATCATATTCTAACAAATAATGAATATGAAGTATTTAAAGATGCATCTAAATGGGCGTTTAATCAACTATTTACTAATATGTCTATAACTTATAATTTAGCACATAGGCAGTATTTGGAGCACAAAAGAAAACATGGGCAATAAAATTAATGGGGAGATGTTAGAGAAATTATGAAAAAGTTGTTTTTACCAGTCTTTTTAATAATACTGTATTTTGGATCTGCAATACAATCTTCGCAAGCAGTTACTTATGGTGAGGCTAAAAAAATTACGGACACTGCTATTTCTGAGCATAACCAGTGTTATGATGAGTATGGGGAAAGAAGCATATGGTGCTCTACTGCTGAAGAACGAGAACTTACTTGGACTGGTAAAGGGTTTTTGATAATTATTTTATTGGTAGTTATGCTTATAGCATTTTCTATTGCACCAATCTTGGTAAGCGGATTATTTATTCTTACTATTATTTTAATTATTGGTAGTTTTATTATAAATTTAAGCCTTATTACTTGGATAACTTTGTTAAGTATATTTGGAGCCTTTTTTGTATGGGCTAATTACTCATTAAAGTTAGAAAAAAAGTGTTTAAAAGGTTTATATTTATATGAGTTTAATGAATTAATGGTGTTAATAAGGCATCTTGGAATTCACAACATATATGGCGAATCTGTCGATCACCAGAGAATTAAGAATAAAGAGGTTATTCAACATATATCTGATTCTGTAATTGAAAAAAAGATTGACCTATGTAAGGCTCTTAATGAATTTAGTGATATACGAAAAAAATATACTCCACCTGAGAATAATAATATTGTATTGGCGCACGATGTTGAAAATCTTCTAACTAAAAATGAACCTGAGTTTTTTAAGTTAAGAAATGCCGACCTGCAGATGCTAGTATCTAATTTTGGTGGATATTCCAAATCAAATTATAGAAAAAATGATTTACAGCAGCAGATGTATAAATTATCAGGGTTTTGGATTAATAATGGTGTGTATGGGGATGTAAATAATAATAAAGACTATCATGATAATTTTTTAGAACATATTAAAGGCTGTATTAAGATTTTTGAAAAATATGCCAAAGAAAAAGATGGAGTTGAGCGTTATCAAAGTATTCAAACAGAATTAGACAATATTAAGTAAAAATATATCCTAATTAAAGAGGGTGCTACCCTGACGTATCATAACTTAGCGCCAAGGAAAAGTAACTTCTGGCTATCGTGATTTTGGATGTGTTCCAAATGGTGGGAGTGTGTATGGTTATGGTTACTCTTACACCGAGGGCGTAAATATCATTACAAAAAAAAGTAGCCCTTTTATCTTAAATTTATTATATTATTGAATTATTATGGCAAAACCAGAATGGATAAGTAATTTATCTCAAGAAAAAGAACTTCAAGAAATGTCTGAAAATTTAATTTTAAAAAATATAGAGAATAATGAAATTAAATTTGACGATTTAAAAAAAACAATAAAATACATAGGCAAGGAAGTAAAAGGAGCTTTAGGTAAGAAGAAAGACAATCTTTGTATTGTAGAAGGTGAAAATCAAATTTTTATTGGTTATGACTATGGTGTAGGGGATGAAGAAGGTTTTGTATTTATAAATAATGGAGGTGATAATTCCTTTATTTTGACAACAAAAAGGAATAATTATAGAAATGATCCAGATATTGAGCATCCTTTACAGTCAGTATATATAACAGATATAACAGAAGAAAAAATATATGAAATATTTCATATATTAGTCAAACATAGAATGTATGGCAGTTCAATTATTCTTTATAGGTTTTATAATCCAGAAAATAAATCTTATGCGATTAGTCAAACTTTTGGCTATTGGGCCCAAACTATTTGGGAGTTTTTTCTACTACTTTTGATTATTCTGCTATTTTATGGTGCGATTAATGGCTTTGATTAAATTAAAGAAAGAGCCTGTAAATAATTCCGTGTAAACCCTCATATTTTATAATCCCTAATAAAGGAGTTAAAAACATGAGTAACACAAACACACTAAAAATTAATAAATCCAACATCAATCAAGACAAGCTTAGGTCTTTTGCTGCGGAGCTGGCAAAAGACGTTAAAACTCAAGATGATCTTGCAGACTTGTCATCTGCTTTACTTAAAATGACCGTAGAAGCAGCTTTAGGCGCTGAGATGGAGCATCATCTTGGTTATCCAAAATATGAGCAAGGTGGTACTTATGGCAATGCTCGTAATGGCTACGGCACTAAAACCTTAAAAGGCGATCATGGTGAGATAGAATTATCCATTCCCAGAGACCGTAATGCTGACTTTGAGCCTATTATTTTAGGTAAAGGGCAAACACGATTAACCCAATTTGATGATCAGATATTAACCCTATATGCTAAAGGTATGAGCACTAGAGATATTGTCTCAACCTTTAAAGAGATGTATGGAGCAGACATCTCAGCAACACTGGTATCCAAGGTTACAGAGACAGTCATTACCAAAGCCATTGAATGGCGTAATCGTCCACTCGATGAGATTTACCCAATTGTCTATTTAGACGGTATTGTTATTAAAGTCAGACAGGACAAGCAAATCATTAAAAAGACCATGTATGTTGCCCTAGGCGTTAATCTCGAAGGTAGGAAGGAGTGCTTGGGCTTATGGTTATCTGAGAATGAATCTTCTAAGTTTTGGTTAGGCGTATTGAATGATATTGCTAATCGTGGCGTTAAAGACATTCTGATCGCCTCAGTGGATGGATTGACTGGCTTCCCTGAGGCTATTAATGCCGTGTTCCCACAAACAGACATTCAGCTGTGCATTGTTCATATGGTGAGGAACTCACTTAAATACGTGGGCTACAAAGATCGTAAACAAGTAGCAGCAAGTCTCAAGCAAATTTATCAATCTATTACTGAAGAAGAGGCTTTGCTGGCATTAGATGAGTTTGAACATAGATGGAATAAGCAGTTCCCTAATATTGCTAAATCATGGCGACGACATTGGGATAATATTGCTACTTTGTTTGTCTATCCAGAAGCCATCAGAAAAGCAATCTATACCACTAATGCTATTGAATCACTGAACTCAGTGATTCGTAAATCAATCAGGAATCGTAAGATATTTAATCATGATGATTCAGCCTTTAAGATTGTCTTTTTGGCTATTGAAGCAGCTAGTAAAAAATGGAGTATGCCGATACGAAATTGGCCACAAGCAATGAATCAGTTTATAATCTTACATGAGGATAGATTGAAAGATTATGTCTGATTCTTAACAGAGGTGTTTACACGTTTTGGTTTACAGGGTCGTTTTGGGGTGTTAAACAGGGTCCTCTAATCAGAAGAATAAAGTTATTTCATCTTTCAATATTGTTGAGTATTTTGTATAACTGAGTAATAATGTCTGAATTTAATTTGAATTATAAAGATAAATTACTAATGCTAGTATCATCAATACTTCTTAAAGATAAAAACTCATTGATTTACAAGGCTTCTAAACTAATAAAAAGTAAGTTTTTGAGTTATAACACGTGACATATCTAGCTTTTATAATTCTTGCAATTTATAATTATATTTTATTTGCAAATAAAAGATATAAGGTTATATTTTTATTTTTTATTATATCTTTACTAGTACTCTTCTCCGGTTTTAGATCTGAAAATGGTCTTGATTATAATAATTATCTTATCTTGTATAATGAATCAAGGTATGCGTCAAGTGAATACCTGTATTGGTTTATAAGTATACTGCACAAAGATATTTTTGATTCGTTCAGATTATTTGTATTTATGAGTTCGTTGATACTTATTTTTATGAAAGTATATTTTTTAAATAAGTTGTCAGATCATATATTCTTAACAATATTTATTTTCATTTGCATATCTTTTATCTATGTCGATATGGGATTAATAAGAAATAGCTATTCTTTTTCTTTTTTTATCTTATCGATGTATTACTATATAAATAACAAACGATGGATGTCATATTTTTATTTTGTAGTGGCATTCTTTTTCCATCATGCGGTAATATTTATGTTGTTTGTATATTTTATAAATAAATACAGAAGGGTGCCTAGTTTATATTTATATTTAATTTTAATTTCACTAGTTATTTCGTATTCTGGGGTAATGAGAGGTGCGATAGAACTAATTAAAGATTCCTTTTCATATTTTCCTTATATTTCTTGGAAAGTAAACCATTACCTAGTAAGTGATGCTTTTCAAAATGAAGGGTTATCTTTTTATACAGCAAGGTTTACATGTATGGCATTGCTATTTTATTTTTATAGAGAAAAAATAAAAAATAATTTTTTTATTAAGATTTATATGATTGGCACGGTATTGATTTCACTTGGAGGTTTTAATATTCAAATATATGCAAAAATTGGTTTATTCTTAGTCTTTTTCGAAATGCTACTCATGTCAAATTTTGTAATGTTATTTAAAGGCTGGCAGAGAATACTTATATTTTATTCTATTATTTTATTTTATAGCATTTTGTTTT
>JABHGY010000094.1 GCA_018671775.1 Fidelibacterota bacterium | reverse complement strand
TATTAGAATTTAACCAGTAATATCTTGAAGAATCCAATTGTTATATTGGGCTAATAATTGTTTTGTTACCGTTCCCACAGAACCATCTCCAATATTTCCCCCATTGATTTGCGTAACAGGAATAATGCCCGAACCACTATTGGTCAAAAAACATTCATTTATTTCATTGATGTTTTCTATATGCAAAATACCAAACTCCACAGGATAGGGTGACAGATTTAAAATGGTTTGTCTTGTAATCCCCGGAAGAACGCCATCTGCCCGTGTGAATAGTTTTTTGTTTTTAATCCAAAAAATATTACTACGACTTCCTTCAAAAATGATGCCATGTTTGTTCATAAGAATTGCTTCAAAACACCCAGCATCATTTGCTAATTTCCACGCATTAAGACATGCATGATAATTGGTGGTTTTTAAATGTGGATTATCCCGAAAAGCTTCTACGGTTATGGCGGAAATACCTTCATATATTTTTTGATTTAAGTTTAAGTGGGAACTGTATATAATCAATTCATTTGGAACTGCCAATATGCGGACTCGCTGATTTGGAGCCGGGAAATCTTGAATAACTTTTATTAACATTTTTGAAATATTTGACTGAGAATATGGAATATTTAAATTGATTTTTTTGGCAGACTTAAATAAGCGATTTAAATGACCGGCGAGAAATACTGGTTTAAAATCAAGCGTTCGAAAAGTTTCATACAATCCGGTTTCATAAGAGAAAGTATCGGAGCCGAGTTGAAGATTTTCTTCAGGTATGGATTCCCACTGATTATTTATTAATGCTTTTATCATGGCTGAAATGATGCAGCTTTCGCTAATGTTTCTTTATATTCGTTTTCATTATTAGAATCCACGGTAATCCCGCCCCCGACGCTTAGTGTTAAGTTTTCCCCGAGTTGGGTAACGGTGCGAATGGCGATATTAAAATTAAGAGTTCCGTCTGGTAAAATATAGCCAATTGTTCCTGTATAAATTCCACGGGATTTTGGTTCTAATTCATGAATGATTTCACAAGCTCGCTTTTTTGGACAGCCGGAAATAGATCCACCGGGAGACATTGAAAGAAGCGCTTCAATTGGATGAATATTTGTTTTTAGTTTACCTTGAATAACACCATAGGTGTGAAATATTTTCTCAAGTTTTTGAATAGATTTTGATTCTAAAACTTGAATAGAACCAGTTTTGCAGGTTTTGCCAAGATCATTTCGCAGAAGGTCAATAATCATATAAAGTTCCGCTTGTTCTTTTTCGCTGTTAAGAAGTGATTTGAGATTTCGCTCATCTTCAATCGCATTAATTCCCCTGGAAATGGTTCCTTTGATAGGTTTTGCTGTGATTATTCCATTTTCTATTTTGATGAATTGTTCAGGCGAAAGGGAGTGAATCGCCCAATCGTCGTTTTCCATAAAGACTGAATATCCCACATGGTTTTTTTTCTTTAGAGCTTGAAATAATTTTTTGGGTGATGCATTTGATTTGGATTGGAGTGAGTGAGTATAATTGATTTGATAAAAATTCCCGGAACGAATATGGTTTTGGATTTTTTCAAAGCCTGAATCATAATCTGTTTTTGAAATTATTGGCTGAAAAGAATCCCACTCGATTTGTTTTTTCGGAAAATTTAAATCCATAATTCCCTTTTTAAATTTCCCCAATGTGGGGGATGAAAGGGGGTTGGTTGATTGCTGATTGTTTTTTATGGATTGGGTTGAAAAATCATTAGAACTTTCAAAGGAATCATAAACTCGAAAATGGACCGCCGGAAAATCAATTAAGTCTTGAACGGGCACATTCAATTGTTTTACACCATACTCATAAGTTATAAATCCAGATATAAATTTTCCATCGTATTTTTTGACGAATTCCACCAATATTTCGGGTGGATCATCAAGTGATAAAGACAAACTGTCAATTGGATTTGATGCGGAAATATTCTTCCAATCAGACGTTTCATTTCCCATAAATATCACAGAGTTTTTCAATTCAGACTTCATTTATTTGATCCCACTTTAATTCTCTCCTATTACAGGGGAGAAGATAATGAGCTGACCTTTTCGTTTCCCCCTGTTTATAGGGGGAAAACAAGGGGGTAGAAAATGAAGATAAGAATTTATTCATTTAAGAAATTCTCTAAAATTTTATTCCCAACAGGCGTAAGAAATGATTCGGGATGAAATTGAACACCAAACACAGGTTTTTCTTTATGCTTCATAGCCATAATCTCGCCATCATTTGTCCAAGCTGATTTTTGGAAGTTTTGTGGGGTTGTATTCAAGGATAATGAATGATACCGTGCACCTTGAAATGGCGAAGGAATATTTTTAAACAGTCCAGATTGATCATGATGGATTAAAGAAGTCTTCCCATGAAGAATTTGTTTAGATGGAATAATTTTTGATCCGAAAATTTGTCCAATACATTGGTGCCCCAGACACACACCTAATATGGGAATGGTTTCCCAAAACGTTTGAATAACTAGATTTGAGACGCCTGCATCTTTTGGCGTTCCGGGTCCTGG
>JABHGY010000093.1 GCA_018671775.1 Fidelibacterota bacterium | reverse complement strand
GGTAGAATGTTCTCCAGCATCAAATACTTGTTGAAGGCGAATTTCCGGTGAAGGTCCTTTGGTTAATACGCGCCATGTGACACTTTCGATAGGAACATCATCAATGGTTCGAGAATAAAGTGTTTTATATACTTCAGAAAAATTTTGCTCGATTTGGCTAATTTTATCTTCAGATAATACTTCATTTGGAATGGTTACCTTTATCTCAAATCCTTGCCCTAAATATCGCATATCCGATTGGCGAGTTACACTTACATCTGCATCAGGAATGCCTGATTTTGCTAAAAAATTTCTTCCATTGGATTCTAATTCATTTAAGAATTCATTTACTTGATTCCAATTCATAGCAGATAATTTATCTACATGGCTACGAACAGATTCGACAGCAACTGGAGACACTAAAAAACCAATCGCAGAAGCAACTCCAGCACCTACAGGAGCCATGAGTTGTTTTAAGTTAAGTCGTTGAGCTACATGAAATGCATGGACTGGACCTGCGCCACCAAATGCCATCATGGTATAATGTCTGGGGTCTTGTCCTTTTTCTAAAATATGAACGCGTGCTGCATTCGCCATATTTTCATTCACAACACGATGGACACCCAATGCTGCATCTTCCACGGAAAGGCCCAATGGCTCGGCCAAATGAATTCGAATGGATTCTTCTGCTTTTTGCCGATTCAGTTTCATCGTGCCACCCAAAAAGTAATCTTGGTTTAAATAGCCCAAAACCAAATCCGAATCAGTGACGGTTGGAAATTCGCCACCCCGATCATAACAAGCAGGTCCCGGTTCGGAACCGGCGCTTTCTGGTCCTACAGTCAGTAAGCCCAATTGATTGACTTTGGCAATACTGCCACCACCCGCACCAATTTCGATCATATCAATGACAGGAATTCGAACGGGCAACCCACTGCCTTTACGAAATCGTCTCACACGCCCCGCTTCAAATTGGTTGGTAATATCCGGTTCATTGTTATGAATCAAGGACGCTTTCGCTGTTGTGCCACCCATATCGAATGCAAATAAATCACTTCGTCCAGTTTGTTTTCCAACAAAAACACCGGCCATGGTTCCGCCGGCAGGACCTGATTCCAATAAATGAATGGGTGATTTTTTTGCACCTTCAATGGTGGTTAATCGACCACTTGAAAGCATGATGTTGATGACGCCCGAAATACCCATATCTTGTAAGCGAGATTCTAACCGAGATAAATAAGTGTGGGTTAAAGGTTGAACATATGCATTCATTGTTGTGGCGGATGCGCGCTCGTATTCTCGAATTTCCGGCATAATTTCACTGGAAATACTCACATATATTTCAGGAAAATATTTTTGAATATAATCGGCTGTTAATTTTTCATGGACAGGATTAATGAACCCAAACAAGTAACAGACCGCAATAGCTTCCACGCCTTGGTCGATGAGTTTTTGCACAGATGATTTGAGCTCATTTTTGTCAATATCTGTAACGATTGTCCCCTTTTTATCGACGCGCTCCGTAACGCCAACGCGCAAATTTCGTGGAACCAATGGTTTGGGCATTTGAATGTTTAAATCATAAATATCATAACGAAGTTCACGCCCAATTTCTAATACATCTTCAAATCCGGCAGTGGTGATGAGCCCAGTTTTGGCTCCCTTTCGTTCAATAATTGCATTCGTCACCAATGTGGTGCCATGCAAAATTCGGCGAACATCTTTCCCTGAAACCTGATTGTCCGTTAAAACTTGTTTTATTCCATTGACGATTCCGTCGGTTGGATCACCATAGGTGGTGAGTGTTTTACCGAAATAAAGTTTGTCATTTGATTCATCAAGTAGAACCACATCCGTGAAAGTTCCACCAATATCTATACCGAGTTGAAAGCTCATTTTAATAACTTTGGTTGAATAGATTGACGTAAGAATGATTCTATTGGCAGAGAGTAAAACATCAGTATTTACCCCACTTTAATTCTCCCCTATGACAGGGGAGAAAACTTAAGGAACCAAATGGATTTCCCCTGTAATAGGGAAAACACAAAGGGGTTGAAACAATAGAAAAAGAATAATTATTCATAGGTTAATTGGTTAGTGCATTTCTTCGCCGCCACTGACATTCAGTGCTTCGCCGGTAATATAGTCTGATTGGTCCGATGCCAGAAAAATGCATGCTTTGGCAATATCATCTACCAAACCAACGCGCCCTAGGGGTATTTTATCACGAATTCCTTTAATATAATCGTCATAATTCATGCCCATCTTTTCACTAAAAAATTCATTCTGCCATTGACCGAGTCCAGTGGTAATGTGGTTAGGACAAACAGCATTAACGGTAATTTTATGTTCCCCAAGCTCAACTGCATTGGAACGAGTGAGACCAATCATACCATGCTTGGATGCGGTATATGCTGCAGCAAAAGGGAATCCGGATTTGGCTGCTTGTGATGCAATATTAATAATGCGCCCACCGTTGCCTTGATCTATCATATGTTTTGCAGAATGCTTTGTGCATAAAAATGCACCTTTGAGATTCACATCCAAAACGGCATTCCAGCTTTCTTCTTTAAATTCAACCAAGGGTTCCATAAGATAGCCAATTCCGGCATTATTAACCATGATGTCTATTGCGCCAAAATACTTTACGGTGGTCGAAATTAAGTTTTCAACTTCCGATTCACTCCGAACATCACACGCAACTGCAATGGCATCCACGCCTTTGTCTTTTGCTTCTTGAACGATGGTGCTCATTTCATCTGTGGTGCCAATATGGCTTTCGTTAAATCGATGGTCTTTTGCCACGCCAATATCGCTAATGACCACATTGCATCCCGCATCTGCGAATGCCATGGCGATTCCTTTCCCGATACCCGTGTCCCGACCGGACCCGGTGATGATAGCTGTTTTACCTGCTAATACTTTCATGAGTTAAACCTATTTAAAGATTTGGAGTGAAGTAATTGAAGACCATTAATATGACCCCACTTTAATTCTCCCCTATGACAGGGGAGAAGACTTAAAAATTTGGTCTCATTTTCCTTTTCGGAAAGAATCCCAATCCCCCTGTAATAGGGGGATAATGGGGGTCTAATAAATAGAGTAAACATAATTAAGCGATTTGTTCTGTAAGAATAAATAGTGGATTATCTACCATGCCTTGGAATTTTCCAGCAATTTCTTGCACTTTTTTATCCTGGACATCAGCGCCAAATGCATCCATATCATTCACATCAATCACTTCAAAATATTGATAGGGTGGTGTATCTTCCGAAAATAAAAGCGTCTGCGATTTATAGACCTTAAAATCATCAATGGAATTCAAAGATTTTACACCTGGGACATCTACATTTTTTGCAAATGCTTCATAATCATCCGCGGATTGGCCTTCTTTCAAATTGAATAATACCATGAGAGTTGACATAAGATTCTCCTTTATTATTTTTTTGCTTCGTTTAAATATGTTTTCCCAGCAGAAACCAGTAAACCATTTACGCCACCTAAACAAATTTGAACGCCACGGTCAATCAATGATTTTGCCGCCACACCATTGGGAGCAACGGTGCCTACAACAAGCCCTGCTTCTGTAACTGTTTTGATGACCTTATCCACAGTTTCTTTTACGTCATCATGTCCGGCAGGGCCATCGATGTAACCCATGGACATGGCTAAATCTCGCGGACCAATAATAAAGCCATCAATACCGGGGACTTTTACCATTTCATCTAAATTATCCAAAGCGGAAATATCTTCAAATAGGGGAAGAACTAAAGTTTGTTCATTGGCGAATTTGACATATTTTTCTTGACTCATTTCTCCTAACATATAATCCGCAGCACGGATGGGGCCAAGCCCACGATTACCCATAGGCGGATATTTTATAGCATCTACCATTTCTCGAACCATATCTGCATTTTGCATTCCGGGAACAATAAGTCCCATAATTCCTGCATCCATAAATTGAAGAATGAGATGGCGATTTAATTCACGAACGCGAGCCAAAGGTGTCATGCCGCGAACCTCACAGGCGCGGGCAAAATTTTCCACTTCCACTACACCGGCGGGCCCATGCTCACAATCTAAAATGTGATAATCAAATCCAATGAGTCCCATGGTCTCAATCAGAATGGAATCAGAATTGGGTGCAATACAACCAAAGACTGGTTCGCCATTGGTTATTTTAGTTTTCATTTTATTTTCTTTCATCGTAATTCGTCCACTTTTCCTTCTTTAATCACAGTTTGAATATAAGAAATCAATCCACCCGCTTCAGC
>JABHGY010000092.1 GCA_018671775.1 Fidelibacterota bacterium | reverse complement strand
GTTAAACCCATTTAGATATGGCATTATTGTGGATGAACCTTTTTTTATTGATCGGGAAGATGAGCAAAAGGATATTTATCAATGGCTATCAACAAAGCAAAGCATCGTCTTATATTCGCCGCGGCGGTATGGTAAATCATCATTAATCATAAAATTGCTTAATCAATTCAAGAAAAAAGGATACAACACCATTTATATCGATTTTTTCAGGGTCCATTCTAAAGAAAAATTTGTAGAAATATTTTACCAGGAAATATTGAATACATTGCATCCATGGGAAAAAGCAATAAAGCAGATTAATCAATTTGTTAAAAAAATAAAACCTGTGATTACTTTCGGAGATGATGGAAATCCACTCATTAGTATTCAATCATCTGAATCTGTGTCTGATATATCGGAAGTTTTTGATCTTCCACAAAAATTGGCGAAAAATAAACCATGGATTGTTGTGTTTGACGAATTTCAGGATATTGCAAAATTAAATGGCGACAGTTTTGAGAAAGAATTAAGAGCTTCACTTATTCATCATGATAATGTTGGGTATGTGTTTATGGGGTCGCAGTCAAACATGTTGCTAAATATGTTTACCCATCCCAATAAGGCCTTCTACCAGTTTGCAAAAATAATGGAACTAAAAAAAATTAGTCATGATATTATGGCCCAGTATGTTTTTGATCCATTTAATAAGGCAAAATTCAAAATCAAATTAGATGATGCACAATCGATTGTAAATATTGCTGATAATATCCCTCATTATGTCCAATATTTGGCATCAGCAGTTTGGGAAACTGCTTTTGAGAAACGTCAGGTCAATCCAAAAACAATAATAACAGCGGTTTCTAAAATTTTAAATAATCAATTAGATTATTTTACATCGTTATATCATGGACTAACACCTAACCAGCAGAAAGTTCTCTTGGCGATAGTGGTGGAGCCTGAAAATATTTTCACAGAAAATTATAAAAAGAAATACAACTTGTCTGCGGTGTCTACGACACAGAGAGCTATTGAGAGATTGATTTATCTTGCTATTATTGAAAAAGTAAGTGGGTCTTATCACTTTTCTGATCCATTTTTTAAGGAATGGTTAAAGTCTATTTAATGCACTTTCCAACTTTCCGACTTTATGACTTTTCAGTTTAATGAAGAGATGGGTAGCAAAATACCCAAATGAGTAGTAAATTACCCGCCATGAAACATTCATATACACAATATCCATTGCAAGAAATATTTGGTGCTCCTAGTCATATTGCAATTTTGCGTGTTTTAAACCAACTCGTTGCAGGTGTTAGCGGGAGGGAATTGGCGCGCAGAGCAAGTATAAATAGTCGGACTTGTAGGCTTGCTTTAAATCGCCTCGAACAATTAAACATAATAGAAAACTTGGGATCAGGTAAAACGAAAGCATTCATTTTAAATCGTAAAAACTATTTCGCAAACTCATTGATAACCCCAATATTCTTGATAGAAAATGAATATTTAAATACTGTTATCAAGAAATGCAAAATCTTTTTTGACCAGAACTGCATATGGGCATGTATTTATGGAAGTGTTGCAAAAAACATGGATACGAAAAATAGTGATTTAGACATTCTTGTTATTATCGGCAGTAAAAAAGATGACGATTTAATTCAGAATAAAATGGGAGAATTTTCTTCAAATATATTGACCGAGTTTGGTTTGTCTATCTCTCCGATAATAATAAACCTTAAACAATGGGACGGCGATGAGAAATATCAAGCATTAAAAACGAATATTTACAAAGACCATATTCATTTAACAGGTAAACGTATTTAATATGGCAAGAAAGCTATCCAAAAAAACAGTAGATCGGGAACAATGGCATCAATATTATGAGGCGGCAGAAGAGTAATATTCTGGAGCATTGAATAATTATGAGGCTGAACTTTGGACATCTGCATCTATCTTATTTGTACATGCGGCTATAGCATTTACAGATGCACTCACCATTAAGGCAGGGAGCGTTAAAAGTGCAGGTGACGATCATGCGCAAGTGATTTATCTAGTTGAACAAACTTTGTTTTTATCAACAGGTGATAAAATAGCATTAAATCGATTAGGAAAAATTCTCGGAGAAAAATCAAAAGTATCTTATGGCGGTAAAGTGTATTCGAGAAAACAAGCTGACAAAATAATGACAAACTTTGTAAGATATAAATCATGGTTAAAGGATAAAATTGAATCAGTATCTTGACCTATATATATCAACTTTCAGACTTTCGACTCTCCACTTTATGACTTTCGACTTTTAACTTGTCCGGCGAAGTATTTACGAAGACGGATCAATTCTCAATTCCACAGCTAACCTTTTAGCTTTCATTGATAGCTGTTAAATTCAAATAAGGATATTTCATGGAAAAAGTAATCAACATTCATATCAAAAAGCTTCCCGAGGGCGTTTTTCTTGCTACATCAGATGATATTCAAGGTCTTGTTGCTCAAGGGCGGACTGTAGCAGAAACATTGGAAATCGCTAGGGACGTTGCCAAAAAATTGTTTGAAGCTCAAACAAAACAGAAGATTAAAACCCATAAGATAAAAAAATCTTTTGATTATCCATTAGTTGTAAGTGTTTAGTTGGGAAGATTAGCAAACCATTCTTATCGAAAAACTATTAAAAAACTAAAAAAGTTAGGTTTAGGTTTTCACCGCCAGGCTGCAGGGAGTCATGAAATATGGTACAACAGTGAAACAGGTTTGTACACCACTATCCCCAACCATCCCGGTGATATTCCTGAAGGCACTTTAAGAGCAATACTGAAACAATCTGGTATTTCTATTGATGGATTTTTAAAGGTATAATTTTGAAAATTACATATTTTTTATCGTCAACACATGAATACCTGGACACTAAAACACTTTCAGACTTTTGACTTTTTTCGCCTTTCCGACTTAAATATTTTATTTTGATCCAAATCGCAACAGACATAACTTATCATTGGTAAGGATAGAAAAAACATTAAACTTATCACTGATAAAGATATAATGAATAGAGACCGGCTTAAAGAAATAATGTTAGCTCAGAAAGAAGTATTTTCTGAGCATCAAAATCTTATTGAGCGAGACGTAGATCTGGGCAGATTTATAGGTTCGGAACAAGTTGTTGTGATTACAGGGGTTCGTCGATGTGGTAAATCATCATTGCTTTATTTGATAAAACAGCAAATGCAGCTGCAAGATGAAGATTTTTGCTATTTCAACTTTGATGATGAACGTATCATGGGAGACGTGGCAATTTTGGAAGACATTGATCATATCCACCAGGAAATTTATGGAAAGGAAGCTGTTCTCTTTTTGGATGAAATTCAGATAATAAATGGCTGGGAAAAGTTTGTAAACAGATTATATGAACAAAACAGAAAAATATTTGTTACTGGATCCAATGCATCATTGCTGAGTTCGGAAATTTCAACCAGCCTTACGGGCAGGAATAAAACGATTGAATTAGCTCCTTTTTCTTTCAATGAATATTGTCGATATAAGCGTATTACATTTAATCTTAATCGTTTATCCGTAAAGGAAAAACCAATTCTAATAAGAGCATTCAATGATTTCATCCAAAAAGGTGGATTCCCATTGGTCGTAAAAGAGGATGATTTAGAATTATTAGACGCATACTTTAAGGATATTCTATATCGTGACATTATTGCACGTCATCGTATTACGCAAGTGGATGAATTAAAGCAAATAGGTGTTTACTTTTTTGCAAATGTATCTAAACTGTTTTCATATTCAACACTGCAAAAAATAACAGGGATTAAAAGCACAAACAGTGTGAATAAATATTTGAACTATTATTCTCAATCATTCCTATTTTATTATCTTCGCAAATTTGATTATTCTTTAAAAAAACAAATTCTGAATCCAAGAAAAGTTTATGCCGTAGATCAGGGTTTTTCAACTCGAATAGGATTCAACTTCTCTTCAAATAAAGGACGAATACTAGAAAACCTTATTTTTTTAGAACTCTTGAATCGTAAAAAAGAGATATTTTATTTTTCAAGGAAGGGAGAATGCGATTTTGTGATTAAGCAAGGCTTGAATATTTCAGAAGCCATTCAAGTATGCTACCTGCTAACGCATGAAAATATGGATAGAGAAATTTTAGGATTAACCGAAGCAATGAATGAATTTAAATTAGATAAGGGATATTTAATCATTTATGATAGTGAAATAAGCACATCAGAATTACCGGAGAATATTCACATAATACCAGCATGGAAGTGGCTACTTGATAAATGATAAACCACAACCTAAACCTC
>JABHGY010000091.1 GCA_018671775.1 Fidelibacterota bacterium | reverse complement strand
TGTTCCTTCTAAAAACTCAATCCAAACAGACATTAATGGAACATCAACTTCAAAGCTGATACTTTAAATTTTCTGTCATAAATCTGCCGTATTCGTTTATTTTTCATTTCGCTTCCTTTTAATTTATTTAAATTAAAAGTTCCTTAATTCACAACTATTTTCACTGAGGATAAATCTATAAGTTCTCTTTACGCATGGACACGAATATACCTCATTATAATTTACTAAAATCTATGACATCATTGATTGACCTTAGATCTCCAAAGGAGTTCGAAAAAGGTGCGTTTCCCCAAAGTATCAACTTACCCATTTTAAATGACGATGAACGGGAAAAAGTAGGGAAAACTTACAAGAATCAGAGCAAAGAGCAAGCGATTGCCCTTGGGCATCATTTAGTCTCAGGTGATTGCAAAAACAAACGTATTATGCTATGGAAAGATTTTATCCAAGCAAATCCAATGACACAAATATACTGCGCACGTGGAGGACTCCGTTCTGAAATTGCCCAATCTTGGATCAAGGATATTGGAATAAATGTGCCTAGAGTAAAAGGCGGATTTCAATCACTACGGCAAACAGCCTTGGACATTTTAGATTTTGGGAAAAATGATAATAAACGTTGGATTATCTTGGGGGGCAGAACAGGAACAGGAAAAACTGACATTCTAAGCCAGCTCGATTCTAGCATAGATTTAGAAGCCCGCGCAAATCATCGCGGATCAGCATTTGGTGGCACACTCTCGGCACAACCCAAACCCATTGCATTTGAAAATGCATTGACCATGAACTATCTTTCTCATGAAAATAAAACTCTGTTACTCGAAGATGAATCGCGAACTATTGGTCGACTTGCAATCCCGAATGTTTGGTATGAACGAATGAGAATATCAGAGTGGGTGATGGTAGAAATATCTATCGAAGAGCGCATTCAAAATATAATCAAAGATTATATTGAAATGCCTTTGGATGAAGGATTATCAAAAATAGATTTATTGGCATCATTACAATCCTCATTATTCAAAATACAAAAACGACTTGGATTAGTCTTGTATATGGATATTCAGGATAAACTAAATAAGGCTTTTTCAAACTCAAAAAATGAATCACATGAAGATTGGATTAAGTTATTGCTTCAAAATTATTATGACGCGCAATATGATTATCAGTTCAAAACAAAAATGGAACGATGTATTTATCGCTCAGATACGAAAGGCGTAATTTCATTTTTACAAGATTTAGAATTATCATAAAATGACTTATTTGTCTTCACAGAAAATTCTTTAATTTTGATAATGATTATCTCCGTTAAAAAACCAATCTATTTCCTAATTCTTTCTTGTTTTATGATCTCAATCATCTTGGGGCAAAATCGGAAAGAGACCAGTATCATTTCTTTTCTGGAAGCACGATATGATGGAGATATAGAAGAATTGGGTCGTATATGCGCTGACAATTTTATTTTCCATAACGCGCCATATGTAGGTTTAGGGTTGACAACTTCGTGGCGAAATGACTCTCTATTTATTATTGATATAAACAAAAATGTATCCATCGATTCTTCCATAAGAAAGAATGATATAATTCTCGAAATAAATGGTAAATCACTATTAAATTCGGATTTTGAACAAAATCCGTTTCAAGGTCCTGTCGGAAAAAAGATTCAACTTCTTATACAAAGTGGTGAACAAAATAAATTAATAGAATACTCTGGGACATTAAAGCGTATCGCGCCTACACAAAATTTTGATACATTTAGTAAAGATGTTCAAAACTTTTCTGATATGTGGGAAGATTATGAAATTATCATTCAAGATTTTTTTTCGGACAAAAATCAAGTGCTAATCGCTTACAATTGGATGGGGAATAAAAAAGGGGAGAGTTTACACTATACATTTTCCGTCATCGAAATCTATCAATTGACTGCTTTCAGTCATAAAATTATATCGCTTAAAAGTCAGTGGTCAGAAAAACAATTGTTAGACCAAATTAAAGCGACTCCGAAATAAGATTTAGCATTTCATTGTGGAGTTTACCATTTGAAATCAAAATCTGTTTGTCGTAGATAGAATAGGGTTTCCCATCGATACGAGTAATGCTTGCACCTGCTTCTTCTGCAATTACAATTCCTGCTGCTGAATCCCAAGGACTCAAATCATATTCCCAATAGCCGTCCACTTTCCCTGAAGCTAGATGGCAAATATCAACGGAAGCTGCGCCTAAACGTCTTACGCCTTGGGTTTTGTCGGTGAAACTTTTGAATAAGGCCATATTTTTATGCCAGGATTCGCCATGTTCATAGCCAAAGCCTGTGACGAGCAGTGAATCGATTAATCTCTTGGTTCTACTCACGGAGATTGGCTTGCCTTCCATAAATGCGCCTTGTCCTTTTATCGCCGTATAGAGTTTGATATTGGGCATTTCAGCGACAATTCCAATCGTAGGGATACCTTGGATTAAAACGCCAATAGATACGGAAAAAGCGGGGTATCCATGGACAAAATTGGTGGTGCCATCTAATGGATCAATCACCCATAATACATCAGAATCATTTGTGTCTTTACCCGATTCCTCTGCTAAAATACTGTGATGAGGAAAATGTCGTTTAATCTCCGAAATGATGAGCGCTTCAGCGTCCCGGTCAATTTTTGTGACAGGATTTGTTTTCCCTTTATATTCTTCCTGAATCGATTGGTCCATGGCAGGCATAATGATATTCACAGCCAGTAAAACCGCATCAATTCCAACAGATAAAATCTGATCTAAATCATGCTCAGGCGATTTGTCCATATCTTATTATAGTTTTAGCTTAGGATAAATAGGTCTCATGCTCTTTGGAAAAATATTCTTTTGTATATTTACGTAAAGCTGTTGAAAGCAAAATGATGGAAAGCAAATTGGGAAAGGTCATAAATCCAAGTGCCGCATCTCCAAAAGCCCAAATCGCTTCGAGTTCTGCAATTCCGCCGATAAAAACAAATAAGACAAAAACCCATTGATATGTTGGGATCGCCCTTTTTCCAAACAAATACACCACAGATTGATTGCCATAAAATGACCAGGAAATAGCCGTAGAAACTGCAAACAAGAGCACGGAAAATGTTACGATTTTATCTCCATAAGCAAACAACCAAGATAAGCCCTCTTTAAAGGCAAAGGAGGTAAGCAAGCTACTGTTCAATAATTCCAT
>JABHGY010000012.1 GCA_018671775.1 Fidelibacterota bacterium | reverse complement strand
ATTGCTTGAACGACATCCTGTCTCTATTTCTATTCTGTTTCTTGATAATCCTATTACTTCACCTGAAAGATTTGGACAATCTTTTCCTAAGATAAATGGATCGTCCATGAGTTCTCTTCTCTCTCCTAAAGGTTCATGATTGTTCCCTTCATGACATTGGATACAATTTCCTTCATTCTCAGCACGATATATTGTATAATAAGATAAATCTGTTATGGGTAATTCATCCCATGATAGCTCAACAGCTGAAGACACATTATGACAATTTTGACAGGCTGGCTCTGATAGAAATGCTGAACTTAAATTCTCAGGAGCTTGTGGAGGTGCATCATAATAATAAGCACCCATGTCTGCTTGAGTTCCATCTGGGTCTAAGGGGCTGTCTGGATCGCCCGCATCTATACAGGGGCTATTTTCTGTTAAATGCCTATTGCTATCTAAAAGAGGGTCAACAGAAACATCTGTTTCTGTTGGATAAATATTGCAATAGTTTAGCTCATTTCCCCATATATCATTAAAGCCACCAGGCAATACAAATGGGTTTTCTTCACAATTTGTTGGAAGAAACGTTGATGTAATTCCTCTTTCACAATTGATAATGATATTATTCTTTACTTCGACGTCAGGGCTATAAAGAGCAATTCCCATTGTTTGATTCGGATTACCCACAATTGTATTATTTATAATGCGATTAGTTGAATATGAGTTGATGGATGTTATAATCGAAGCCATTCCATAAGAATCCTGAGAGAAAACATTTCTGCTTACTCTAATAGTAGCAGTTCCATCTGCCATAACCCCAATTGAACAATTATTAAAATCATTATTATTTATATCAGCAATCGTAATACCATGGGGACTATATACTCGTATTCCAAATGAATTACGAAATGAATTATTTGATACAGTAAAAATGCTTCGAGATAACTCTAACCCTGTCCCGCAATTTTCAAATTGACAACTGAATATAGATGCAGGCTCCACATTATCCATTTTAATAGCAATTTCTGCATCTTTAAGTATGATGTGTGATGGATTCCAATAACTACTTGGCATTACTTCTATTCCAGCCCATCTTTCATCAGCCACGCCTTCTAATGTTATTGGGGCTTCTGCTGTAGCCTGAAAATCCAGTTCTCCTTCAACAATGATTTTAAAACCAGATGCAAATTGTATTGAAGTACCTGATTGAATAGATAGTGTTGTTCCTTGTTCGATCGTTAACGTATAATTTGGAAGCTCGGAAACAGATGAATAGACAGGAGTCACTTCTGCATTGGCATCCTTAAAAACCACATCTGTTTCCAAATCATAGGAGGGTGTATTAATGCCATTTCCGTAATCTATACCTTCATGGGGTGCCCAATGGGAAAAAATAAATATGTCATTTTGCCCTATTTCCCCTATGGCTGGTGCTTTTATTCGGTAGATGGGGGCGGTGGAATTTGGGTTATTAATTTGACCTTGATTCAAAAACACCTGAAGGTTCCCATTTTCATCAATCTGATCGCTTAAAGGTCGAAACGCATCGGGCTGAATCCAATCGCTCGGGTCTGCCTCAGGATTCTCTAAATACCAGGGGTCATGGAGGTGCGTTTCTACAGGGTAATCAGATGTTACAGATATCTGAAACTTGTTTTGAAAAAATGCCGTAACAGGGAAATTGTTGACACCTCCGGGTATATTAATGTTTTCCCACTTAATCAAGTAACTCTTATTAGTATTCCAGTTATGGTGATGAAGTTCGTCTATCTCATAATTGAACGTTCTCGCTGTATAACTGTGTTCTATACTTATAGGTATCTCTTCATCATCCAATGAGTTCACTATTATCTCTGTACCAGTTTCTAATTCTTTTAATGCTAACGTATCTTCCAACAGTTCATCTGTTTCAAAGTTTCTGTTTGTGAGGGTAGCGGTTACCTCTACACCAATCGCATCCCAGAAGTTCTCATTGAGCAAACTTGTTCCTGAGTTATATCCACCTGTACTGGTGCACCCACCATCTGTATGGACACCGACCGCTTTTCCACTATTTTCTCTAATTATTGGACTTCCGGAGTTTGCACCTTGGGTGTCTACCACATAATTGAGTCTTGTACCTGATAAGGAATAAAAATCACCTGATTCGGTCTGCTGGGTTTGACTACCCTCATCTCTCGGAGAATCGTTGCTACCATAATCAGGCGACGGACCATCAACACCATAGCCTGTTATACGAATTACTTCATTATCATCAAATATATCGGTCCTTTCTAATTCAAAATATGCGTCCTGCGCATTTAAGGGTTGTAACCCCGTGGTCGGATTATCGAATACGTTAAATACTAACCAATCAATCCCTGGTGGTTCACCATATACGTAATTGTGGTGTTCATAGTCGCCGATAATATACTGATCATCTACGCCAGGGTGTTGAATCGTACCATCGCCCAAAGAAGATGGCACATTAAACTGAATAATCTCTTCTGAAAAATTGCCACTAAAATAATGGCAATGACCTGCTGATATGAGCAATCCATTGTGTGCAATCCAAGCGGTGCATCCAACTGGAACCATTCTCGCTACTGCATTATCATCCGAAGAAACTCTATCGTCCTCGCCACATATTGTTCTGGAAAGTTGGGCAGATTGGTCACTGAGCCTATCCCCAACTAACAGTTTTTCCAGTACCATTTGAATATTTGTATCATATTTGTGAACAAATAGTTCTACCAACAATTCATCACCGTTGAAAAATATGGATGTATTTCTCCAACTGGTTAAGGTTTCAGAATTATGTTCCTGCACAACATTATCATAAAGGGATGTTATCTTCACATAACTCTCGTTACCCAAATTTAAATTGCCAAAATATAGACGCAAGAATGGTGCTTCCGATTCTCCAATCTCTACAGAATATACTACAGAGTAATCTTCCATACTTGACGGATCCCCATTGAACAATGGCGAAGTAATATTCTGGTCTTTGAAGTGGTAGTGTGTTTCGGCCTCCTGCATAAATGCTGGCTGCCAGGGTAGCAAAATAGCCAAACATATAAATATTGTGTTTCTCATTGTTATTCCTCCATTTTTTTCTATTTGTGTCTGCCCAAAACCACAATCCCTTTGCCTAAAGTAATGTACCCAACCATTGTTATGCTGTTAGCCTCATAGTCGAAGTTGTTTGATACACACTCCGATAAAAAATAAGTATTAACACTATGGTCAACATACCAACTGCCACCATTAAAGTGCAGATATGAAAACCCATTTGCTATAAAATGAATATCATTAGTATTTGCTACAATTATTTTTTGAAAACCAAATCCACTTAACCCGCCAGTATTTTCAGGTGGAATAATCGTAGATTCTCTTGTCAAGTAGTTAAATTTCCAAAATCCACCGGTTCTGTTAAAATATACGGTATCTCCATATACATAACAGGCATAAACTCCACCGGTGGATTCATTATTAGGCCAGGTTGTGTGATATGAATAAAGGGTCTGCCATTCATTATCTATAAGTTCTAACGCAACAGTCTGCCCTGCATTTTCCCCTGAAATGGTAAACCCAGTTGCAAATACAAACTCTCCATCACCAGAGCCATGAATGTTCTTTAAATTTACATTCGTCCCACTTTCCATCTGTACAAACTCAGTTCCATCATAATGAACAATGCTACCCCTTCTTCCAACAAAATACATATTGGATGATGACGTGCCCCATATTGCGTTAATAGTAGGTTGTCCTGGGTGTTCCCCGTTTGAAGGCATGAACATATAGTATTCATCGCCATTCCATTGAATCGGTAAACCCCCTTGTCCAAACCAAATATCATTCTCATCAAAATAATAGATGCAACTAACAGGAATAACATACCCTCCTGGTTGCATTACTTTTCTGAATTCCCATTCATTTCCATCCCAATGAGCGGCGTTATAATTTAGATGCCCCTCATAATTCAGGGTAGAATCATCAATGGATAATGCACCCACCACCCAAATATCATTCTCGTCAACAATCCATACATCATTCAAATAACTTCCGTATTCTCCCAATGTATCTATCTCCCACGTAAAGTTATGGCTGGTGGTATCCATGGTCGTTACATTAAGCGTATTGCTTTCTCCAACGCGTTTTGTTCCATTCATCCAATAGCCTTTGTAAGTGTAGGCTGTATTTGGATTAAGCCCTGTGTCTTTTATAAGTGTATTCGATTGAATGGATAAAGTTTTCACGACCGAATCATTTCGGCTGAGTTCAAAAGTAAAAAAACTTAATGAATCCTCCGGACTTACATTTAGGTTTATACTGGTAACGCCCGCAGAGTGAAGAGATAAGGTTAAATCTGTGTTTTGTTCATTCTCTTTGTTAAAAAGGAAGCAGGCGGAAAATAAGAGTAAGAACGGGAAGGTTTTCTTCATTTCATAGATTGTAATTTTTATAAAAAGATCCAGATTTTAATAAAGCTATTTTCCCTTGCTCTTCATTCTTTCTAGCAAAGATGAAATGTCTCGCTTTAAAGCATTCCGTTGTTCCTTATAATCTTTTTCATCCATATTCCCCACTTCAAAATCCATTTCCAATTCTTTAATTTGGTCCATGAGCATCATCTTTTGTCTCAATAATGCTTGTGAAACATCTTCATCCGCAGGCCTAAGCACCGTCTCTTTCATCAATGGCTGAATCACATACCACGCAGAAGCAACAAAGATAATAAAGATTAGGATTGTGTCATTCCACGTCATACAATTCTCCTTTTGGCAGGCCACATGGCAATGACCGTTCCAATAACTAATAGATAAGAGCCAATCCAAACCCACTGCACCAGTGGATTAATCATAATTTTGAAATAGCCCACATTATTCTCAGGATCAACGCCAGTAAAAATAGAGTAAATATCACGAACAAGCGTGGAGTAAATATCTAATTCACTATGAGGTTGCCGTTTATCTGGATTGGGATCACGATGGAAATAAATGCGTTTTTCTGGATGCAAATCTGTGACAAATTTTCCATCCTCTTTTTGATACACATTTAAATCTGCAATATAAGCATAGTGATTGGGTCGTTCTTCCTGGCTAATTTTCAGTAACTCAACTTCATAATTTCCAACCGTTTCTCGATTTCCTGCTTTTAATCCCCATTCATTTTCAATATCAAATGCGTGACCGCTAAAGCCCACAAACATCAAAACGATACCAAGATGCGTAATATATCCGCCATAACGGCTACGGTTCTTTTGGATGAGTCGAATAAAAGCAGTAAAAACAGATTCTTCAAATTTTCCTGTCCGGGCACTAATTCCACGCCAAAATTCTATCAGAATTGTCGTTGCTACAAAACTGGCTAAAGATAAAGCGACCAGAGAATTACCACGGACATTTAATGCAAATAAAACGCCCCCAGTAAGCAATGCCACAATAATTGGACTGGTAAAATTCTTAATTAAACTCTCTTTGCTCGTATTCCGCCACGCCAACAAAGGACCAACTCCTGTCAAAAATAATAATATCAAGCCAATAGGAATATTGATTTGATTAAAAAATGGAGCTCCCACCGTAATTTTTGTCCCCCGAACTGCTTCTGATATCACTGGGAAGATTGTGCCCCAAAACACTGCGAAGCATAAAACCACAAAAACCACATTATTGAAAAGAAATCCACTCTCTCTCGACGTAAATGACTCCAAACGTTTTTCTGATTTGAAGTCCGCTCTTCTGTAATAAAGGAGCCCAAAACTGACAATCATGATGATGAAAACGAAGCTCAAAAAGAGAGGCCCCAATCCACTTGCTGTAAAAGAATGCACCGAAGACATTACGCCGGACCGCGTGAGGAAAGTTCCAAATATGCACAGCGTGAAGGTGACGATAATCAAAATCATATTCCAGATTTTGAGCATATTCTTTTTTTCTTGAATGATAATAGAATGGACAAATGCGGTTCCCGTCAGCCAAGGCATAAAGGATGCATTCTCCACAGGATCCCAAGCCCAGTATCCGCCCCAACCTAATTCTAAATACGCCCACCATCCACCAAGGATAATGCCAATACCTAAAAAGAGCCAGGTCACTAAAGTCCAACGCCGAACAGTTTTAATCCACAGAGAGCTCGCATCTCTTTTAATAAGCGCTGCCAAGGCAAATGCAAAAGGAATGGTAAATCCAACATAACCCAAATACAACATGGGTGGATGAATGGCCATAGTGGGATTTTGCAACAAGGGATTTAGTCCGTTTCCGTTCATAATCACAAAATCAGCATTGGTAGGTTCAAATGGATTCGTAACAAAATTTGTCATGGCGAGGAAAAATAATTGAACAATAGTGGTAACAAAAATAACCCAGGGCATAAGTGACAGATGCTTATCTTTGTTTTGTAAAACAGCAACCATTGCATAGACAGAAAGGATCGCCAGCCAAAAAAGCATGGACCCAGATTGTCCCGCCCATAAAGCAGTAATTTTATACATAAATGGCGTTTCATTGCTAGTATAGTGCGCCACATAATCTAAGTCAAAATTTCCTGCAATCAATTCATTGGTCAATACGCCCGTTGCGAGTAAACTTAATCCCGACGTTACAAGAGAAAGCCTTTGCCCTGTTCGATATAAACGAAAATCATCGTTACGAATATAAAACCCTATGACAAATAAAGTAAGAATCCCAAACGCTAAAGAAAGATTTAGAGAGATTGCGCCTGTTAAAGGAATCATATTTCGACCTCATCCATATTATAATCTGACTCATCACGTAAATCGCCTTCATAACGAGAAGCACATTTGGTTTGTAGCATATCCGCTTGAAAAATGCCAGCCGTATAAATCCCTTCCACAATCACTTCTGCCCCATCCTTAAATAAATCAGGGCGGGTTTTTCCATAGTGAACTTTGACGGCCTCATCCCCTTGCTCAAGCATAAAATGGACATCAAGCAAATTGTCTTCAGAGATTCGGATGGATTCATCCTGAATTAGTCCACCCAATCGGACACGTTCATTTTCATAATCGTCCAAATCATCGACGGAAATAAACTCAACCATGGATTGATTGCCTTCGCCAGACGAATTTGATACCCAGTAAATCCATAAGACAAAGACCACAACAATGCCCGATATGGCTAGGATAAATTTATTTTTTGAATTCATTATTGACTCCTTTTTTCGTCATTAAATAATTTTTTAAAAAACGGCTGTTTCTTGCCATTCTCCAAATTCTTTTTTCATCGCATCTACAATTTCGCCAAGGGTCGCATCTGCCTTTGCCGCTGCTACAATAAGGGGAACGAGGTTCTCTGTTCCAACGCACGCTTTTTGTATTTTGTCCAACGAAGATTGAACTGCACCAGAGTCCCGATTCTCTTTTAAGGTTTGTAGGGCTTTGGTTTGTTTTTGTTCCGCTTCAGCACCAATTTCTAAAATCGGAATATCTATGGCTTCATTTTGATTTACAAAAGTATTTACGCCAACCACAATCCGTTCTTTTTTGTCAATTTTTTCTTGATAATCTGAAGCTGCTTTTGCAATTTCTCTTTGAAAATACCCCTTTTCTATGGCAGAAATTACACCACCCAATTCATCAATTTGATGAAAATAATCCTCTGCTTTCTCTTCAATTTTATTCGTTAAATCCTCAATAAACCAAGATCCACCTAAAGGATCCACCACATTTGCAACGCCAGTTTCAAAAGCAATAAGCTGTTGGGTTCGCAACGCGATTTCTGCGGCTTTTTCGCTGGGAAGCGCCAGCGTTTCATCCATGGAATTTGTATGGAGACTTTGGGTTCCTCCCAAAACAGCAGCTAACCCTTGAAAGCCCGTTCGGGCGATATTGATTTCTGGTTGTTGCGCCGTAAGACTACATCCTGCCGTTTGTGTATGGAATCTTAACTTCCAAGAACGTTCACTTTTCGCGCCATATTTATGTTTCATTCGTTTTGCCCAAATTCTACGCGCTGCTCGAAACTTTGCAATTTCTTCAAAGAAATCTAAATGTGAGTTAAAAAAGAATGAGAGTCGAGGAGCAAAATCATCCACATTCAATCCCGCTGCTATCCCGTGCTCCACGTAAGAAAATCCATCGGCTAAAGTAAAAGCCAATTCTTGCGCTGCGGTGGATCCTGCTTCACGAATATGATAACCGCTAATGGAAATTGTATTGAATTGTGGCATGTGTTCCGTGCAAAAAGAGAGCATATCGGTAATGATTCGCATGGAAGGTTTTGGCGGATAAATCCATTCTTTTTGCGCAATGAATTCTTTGAGAATATCATTTTGCATGGTGCCTCGAAGCTGATCTAATGGCACGTTTTGCTTCTCCGCTGTCGCAATATAAAAAGCGAGTAAAATAATAGCTGGACCGTTGATGGTTTGAGAAACAGAGATATCGCCCAAATTAATCCCATCAAATAATGATTCCATATCTTTTAAGGCTGAAACATTCACGCCACATTTCCCCACTTCCCCTTCAGAAAATGGATGATCTGGATCATAGCCCATTAAGGTGGGCATATCAAATGCAACGGACAAGCCCGTTTGCCCTTTGCTTAAAAGTAAATGGTAGCGATTATTTGTATCCTCTGGCGTGCCAAATCCAGCAAATTGACGCATAGTCCAAAGGCGTCCTCGATATAAATTTGGGTGAACACCTCGCGTGTAAGGGAATTGTCCAGGAAAGCCTAAATCATTTACATAGTCTTCATTGGGGCTTTCAGGGAAATAGCATATATCTACTTTCTCCCCACTTAAGGTTTCAAAATTAGCTGATCGATGACCCAATTTTTGAACAGATTTTTTCCACTGCTTTTTATTTTCTTCAAACAAATTCAATTGTTTCATATTCGTTTTTTTCATGTATCTGTGTCCATTGATTAAAGTAGTTAAAATCTATAAATAAGATTTAGAACCTATTTTGAATCCGATAATTGCATACGAATGGTTTCCATCATTTTTGTTGCGGTCAATCCCACAAGATCCAACAATTCATCTCTCGAGCCATGTTCAATAAATTCATCTGGTAATCCAATACGTTTCAATGAACCTTGATAATTATTTTCCAATAACCACGAAGCAACGCCGTCACCAAATCCGCCAGTTATACTACCTTCTTCAATCGTAATTACTTTCGAAAATTTAGACACAATCGATGCGAGATATTGAGTATCCATGGGCTTAATAAAGCGACAATTCACTATTTCACATTGAATGCCTTCTTTTGCTAATGTTTTTCCAATCTCCAAAGCGGTATAAACCAAGGGTCCAACGGCAAGTAGGGCTATATCTGAACCACGGCTCATCACTTCCCAAGAACCGATAGGCAATAATTCCGCTTGCCCATTTTCATCAAATTCAACAGACGAATTTTTGGGATAGCGGATCGAAAAGGGTTTCTTCGATTGATTTAAAGCGGTATAAAGTAAATGTCGAAACTCATTCCCATTTTTCGGCGCACTCACAACCATATCTTGAATACACCGCATATAAGCAATATCCAAAGTGCCATGGTGGGTTGGCCCATCTTCGCCCACGAGTCCAGAACGATCTAAACAGAAAATTGCAGGTAAATGTTGCGTCGCGATGTCATGCACCATATGATCAAAAGCTCTCTTCAGAAATGAAGAATATATGGCCAAAATGGGACGCACTTTTTCTGTCAATAGACCGCCCGCAAATGTAACCGCATGTCCCTCCGCAATCCCCACATCATAATAACGATCAGGAAATTCTTTTGCATAAGGAACCAGTCCCGTTCCTTCCCGCATGGCCGCGGTGATGCAAACCGTTTCATTTTGATTCCGTGCCACCTCGCAAGCTAAATATCCAAAAACAGATTGAAATGAAGGGGCGCTTACTGGCTTTTCTTCTTTAACTGGCTCATTTTTTTCACTGGGCTTCACTCCATGGAAATTCACAGGATCATTTTCAGCTTTACTTAGGCCTTTTCCTTTTTTGGTTAAAACATGAAGCAGAATCGGTGTTTTAATGTCTTTGATATTATTTAACGTATGTACGACTTCGTCTAAATTATGTCCATCAATCGGCCCCATATATCGGAAACCTAATTCATCAAATAAAATGCCTGGCACCAAAAGACTTTTAATACTTTCTTCAATTTTTCGGATGACCGATCTTGATATCTTTTTTCCATACGGTAATTTTCCAGTAATATTCCATATTTCATCTCGGATTCGGTTATAAACAGGATTGGTCACAATTCGAGTCAAATAATGATGCATGGCACCCACATTGGGTGAGATTGACATTTCGTTGTCATTCAAAATCACAAGCAATTGTTTTCGAAGATGTCCTGCGTTATTAATTCCTTCAAATGCTAAACCGCCTGACATTGATCCATCGCCAATAATAGAGGCAACTCGGAAATTATCCCCATTATGATCTCTAGCAACCGCAATACCTAAACCAGCCGAAATGGATGTGGAAGCATGCCCCGCACCAAAAACATCATATTCACTTTCATTGCGTTTTAAAAATCCACTCAAACCTTTAAATTGACGAATGGTGGGAAATTGCTCAAGTCGACCTGTCAATAATTTATGCGCGTATGCTTGATGCCCCACATCCCAGACAATTTTATCCTTTGGCGCCTCAAAAATATAATGCAAAGCCACTGTCAATTCGATAACACCTAATGTAGGTGCAAGGTGCCCACCCGTTTGTGTAATTGTTTCAATAATATGTTGGCGCAATTCATCACAAATTGTATGAAGTTCGTCCAGATTTAATTCTTTTAAATCTGCAGGTGACTGGATAGTTTTCAATAATTTAGCTGACATTTTTTTCCTGAATTGCTTTGTGAAAATTTTGACTTTTTGGCTGGAATAAAATTTCATGAAATAAGGAAACTTTATTTAACTCGGGATGAAAATTAATGCCAATATGATGACCCTCCATAACCGCCACAGGAGCGCCATTCCATTCTGCTAAAATTTTAACATCGTCACCCACTTTTTCAATTTTTGGTGCACGAATCATTGTCGCTGGTATAGCATGAATTGTATCTTTCCAATGCATTTGTATTAATTCTGTGGATGATTGTATTTGCCGTCCGTACGCATTACGATTCACTTGAATATCCAATAGTCCTAATGGATTTATGCGTTGATCTAAAACAGATTTTGCCATCATAATAAGTCCGGCGCATGTGCCTAAAATCGGATATGTTTTTCCAAAGGATTGAATAGATGAAACGAAATTATCACTTTCCATTAAAATGGAGAGGGTTGTGGATTCTCCACCTGGAATCACCAAACCTTCGACTCGCTCTAAACAGTCTTGGGTTCTGACCGAAATAGATTCAAGCCCCAATTCAGCCAGCAATTGATGATGCTTTTCAAAATCACCTTGCAGCGCTAATACACCGATTTTCTTCACTACCAGCCACGCTCCTGCAATCTTTCTCCCTCGGGTATCTCTGACATGTCTAATCCTTTCATGGCACTTTTCAATCCAGTGGAAGCTTCCGCCACTTTTTTCGCATCTTGGTAATGCGTCGTTGCTTTAACCACTGCTTTTGCTCGCGTTTCTGGATCATCACTTTTAAAAATCCCAGATCCAACAAAAACAGATTCTGCGCCTAATTGCATCATCAAGGATGCATCCGCTGGCGTTGCAATTCCGCCTGCCGCAAAATTAGGCACAGGAAGTTTGCCCAGTTTTGCCACTGTTTCTACTAAAGGAAAAGGGGCACCCATTTCTTTTGCTTCTGCCATAAGCTCTTCGTTGCTTAAAATGGTCAATCGCTTCATTTCCCCTTGAATAGTGCGCATGTGCCGAACCGCTTCAACGATATTTCCTGAACCCGCTTCTCCCTTGGTTCGTATCATAGCGGCTCCTTCTCCGATGCGTCGAAGGGCTTCGCCTAAATTGCGCGCGCCACATACAAATGGAATTTTGGAATCATGTTTCCAAATATGATTATGCTCATCCGCTGGCGTTAAGACTTCACTCTCATCAATAAAATCCACTTCTAATGTTTCAAGGATTTGAGACTCAGCAAAGTGGCCTATCCGACATTTTGCCATCACGGGGATTGAAACATTTTTTTGAATATCAATAATCATTTGAGGATCACTCATGCGCGCAATCCCTCCATCTTCTCGAATATCAGACGGAATTCTTTCCAATGCCATCACAGCACAAGCTCCTGCCGATTCTGCAATTTTGGCTTGCTCTGTATTGGTTACATCCATGATGACGCCACCTTTTAGCATTTCGGCTAATCCAACTTTTAAATCAAATGTGTTTTTAGTCATATAATACTTCCTCTTTATTTATGTTCCCTATTTTTCTAATTTTTTCTGTAACACTCGTTATAATAGAATCTGGCGTTGATGCTCCGGCGGAGATTCCCACAACTTCCACTTCTTTAAACCAATCTATATTGAGGTCTTTTGCACAAGTAACCTGATAAGATTTTGAATTCCTTTCCAAAGCCAATTGTGTCAATCGTTTCGAATTTGCACTGGTAAAAGATCCGATGACAATCATAAGATCACATTTTTCTGCTAAAGCTTTTATTTGCTCATGATTTCGTCGCGTAGGATAACAAATCGTATTGACAAATCTCAAATCAAATACTTTTGTCATTAAAACCTTTATAATATCTTGAACGTTCTCAATCATTTGAGTGGACTGGGTAACCACACCGGCACTTTTCATTTTCTTTAATTCTTTTGCTTCTTCAATATTTGAAATAATAATTGGATAATCAACTTGAGCCGCGATACCGATAACCTCATCATGACCGTGGTCACCGATGATGATGGTCTGTCGTCCTTCTTTTTCAAGCTGTTTTATTTCTTCATGAATTTCAGTCACAAGTGGACAGGTTGCGTCAACAATATTTAATTTTTCTTCATCTGCTTTACTCCAAATCTCTGGCGTAGTTCCATGTGCGCGGAATAATACAGGCCTATCTTTTGGCACTTGCTCCAAGGTTTCTACTACTTTTGCTCCGACTTTTTCCAAATCTTCCACCACGGTTTCGTTATGCACAATATGGCCCAACATATAAACTTCTCCATGATTTTCAGATTCCCGATAAGCCACTTTTACTGCTTCTCGCACACCAAAACAATAGCCCGCATCTTTTGCTAAAATTATTTTCATGCGTTTGATGATGCCTCTTCTTCAATAGATTGCATTGCTATTTTTATTCCTTTTTCTACGACACGATCCAACCTATCATACACAACAGCACCGGCTGCCAATCGATGACCGCCACCGCCCATTGATTTTGCAATGCCATTAACACTAAATTTTCCTTTACCACGAAGATTGATTCTGCAAGATTTAGTGTCCTGTTCAAAAATCATCATCGCCACTTGCACGCCTTTGATGGTTCGAATAAAATCTGTAAAACCATCTACATCTGATTTTTCAGCTTTCGCATTTTCTAGCATTTTTTGCGTAAGAATAAACCACGCAAACGTTCCATCCAATTCGTAATGGACATCACTGAGTATTTGACCTAATAAGGCCATGCGTTGTTTTGAACTATTCTCATAAATTCGTTGATAAATCTCAGATGTATTTACGCCAACTTTTATGGATTCAATTGCAATTTGGTGACATTTTTCATCCGTATTGCTATGACGAAAGCATCCCGTATCGGTCATAACTGCTGTATAAATCCCTGTTAACATTTCTCGGTTAAACGAAGTTTTCATGTTTGCTAATAAAAAATCAAAAACCATACACCCCGTCGCGGCCGCACTTAAATCAACATAATGATAATGGAATCCATTTTTTTCAGGATGAGGATGATGATCAATATTCATAATCTTTATTTGATTTTTTGTGATTTCTTCAGCAACAGAACGACAGCGAGAAAAATCACCTACATCAAAAATAAGCGCTAAATCAACAGACTTAATCCAATCGCTATGCTTATGAGTATCATAAGTTTCGAAAACACCGGATGTATTTAAATAATCGTATTCTACTGGAAGTTTGGACGTATTAATAATCTTAAAGTCTTGGCCGCTATTTTTAAAATATGAAGCCATGGCTAATTCTGAACCCAAGCCGTCTCCATCGGGATTTTCGTGAGTAGAAAGAAGAATTCGATTTGCCGATGATATAATCTCACCAGCCACTCGCCAATCAATGTTTGCTTTAGATTGATTCATTATTTTTGATGCTTCCACTCTGCTTCTTTAAGTTTATTCCCTGTGACATGAAATCGCGCCATCACAAATAAATAGTCGGACAATCTATTTAAATATATCCCCAAACACTCTCTGAAGTTGAGGTCTTCCTCTAAAGCGAATAAGGATAATTCTGCTGTACGGCAAGCTGTTCTCGCAAGATGTATTCTTGCTGATAATTCGTCTGCTCCAGGCAAAATAAATTCTTTTAATGGGGGAAGACTTAGGTTCATTTTTTTGATTTCAGACTCAATTTCCAGAATACGATCTTTTTGAAAAATAGGCTTTGCCTTACTGGCTAAAGATAATTCACCACTCAAATCAAAAACATCATTTTGCGCTAATCTTAAGCTGTCAAATATATTTCCAGATTGGGTTTCTAGACTGGCGTGCCCCAATCTTGCATTTAACTCATCTAACAGTCCAATGGTTTTAATATGTGGACTGTTTTTTGAGACTCTTTTTCCATCGCCTAAAGAAGTCATCCCTTTGTCGCCACCTTTTGTTGTGACTTTGCTCAGTCGCATTTTAGAAAAAGAGATACGAAGTTAAGAGATATAAAGGGAATAAAATCGGCAAGGCATACTTAAAGAAATATCCAAAGAAACTGGGCATTTCAATATCAGAGGCTTCAGAAATAGATTTGACCATAAAATTAGGCGCATTGCCAATATAGGTATTGGCTCCCATAAAAACAGCTCCCGCAGAAATCGCTAATAAAGTATTAGGAATTTGGTTCATTAAATAATCTGCATCTCCGCCCGCCGTATTAAAAAACACGAGATAAGTTGGCGCATTATCCAAGAAACTAGATAAAATGCCAGTCAACCAAAAATACATGCGATTAATGGGTTCACCACCTTCGGTTGAAACTTGCTCCACTACCATTTTTAAGGCACCATTTTTCCCTGCTTTCAATATTTCGATTGCAGGAATAATGGTAATAAAAATGGCACCAAAAAGCTTCGCTACTTCTACGATAGGAAACCAAGTAAACTCGTTGGCTTCTCGAATACGTTTGGATGTCTTCGTCCAACTCAACCACGTTAAAATAAGCAAAAGAACATCTCTCGCGATATTTTGAAGTTCTATCTCTACATGATAAATTGTAAAATGAATGTTGGGATGCCAAAATCCACTGAGCAAAACAGCGCCAATTACACCCAAAATTAATACCAAATTAAAGGATCCTTTTAAGGCAAACTTCTCATTGCTTTCATCAATAGGTTCTAAAACCTCATTTTTATAATGATACGTATCTAAAATAAAAAAGATAATGAGTAGCATTGTAACCATAAAAATCATAGGTAAAATCATTTGGGTTGTCGTCCAAAAGAAATCAACGCCCTTCAAAAACCCTAAAAACAAAGGTGGGTCTCCTAAAGGGGTCAATGAACCGCCAATGTTCGCAACTAGAAAAATGAAAAAGACAATAACGTGGACTTTATTTTTTCTATGTTTATTGGCGCGTATCAAAGGCCGAATGAGCAACATGGCAGCACCAGTTGTACCCATCCAACTGGCAAGAATTGTCCCAATCAAAATAATCCCTGCATTGACAACTGGAGTCCCAATCAAAGAACCCCTTAATTGCACACCGCCTGAGATGGTAAACAAGGCTAAAAGTAAGATAATAAAAGGGATATACTCTAAAAATCCCGTATGAATTAATGAATATATTGTTGTGGAAAATCCAATCTGCTCATTCAATAAAAATGGAATGAGTAAACTGACTGCCCAAAAAGCAGATACTTTGCCAAAATGATGATGCCAAAACTCAGGTGCAATAAGAGGAAAAAGCGCGATTGAAAGGAGGATTCCCACAAATGGAATAATCCAAAATGCGGATAAATGTGCGCCATCTAAATGAGGACCTGCATGCCCTTCAGAAGAAGCCCAAAGCAAACCATTTGATAATAGAACAGTTGCCATTATTGCCATTTTTTTGTGAATCATATTAATCCTTTTTTAATCAAGCATAGAATTTACTCAATCTTATCGAATCCAATAAATGAAATCGAAAGCAGATTTATTTTAATTATCGTTCTAAAATTAATGTTTAGTAAATTTAGGAATGGAATTTTTACTCGGATTATTGGTTTTGGGGCTTGCCGTTTTCGGTCTGTCTATCGGTGTTATTTTCAACGATAAATCATTGTCTGGATCGTGCGGAGGAAACGCAGATGGTTCCTGCTCCACATGTCACGGAAATTCCGAGAAATGTGAGAATACAGAGTCATCACAATAACATTTTGATTGGTTGTCTTTCACAAATCAATCAAAATTAAATCCACTGGTCTTTTCAATATTATATAATCCATTTTCATTCCTCAAAATCCACATTGCATCCATCTCATTAAATTTTTTGACTAAGATTTTTCCTTCAGATAAAGGCATAATCATAAGTCCAGTTGCAAGGGCATCCGCATCCATACAATTGGGAGCGATAACTGATACAGATGCAACTTGGCTCTCAACTGGGTAGCCTGTTTTTGGATTGATAGCATGGGAATAAAATTTTCCATTAATCTCTACAAAATTCTTATAATCACCCGATGTAGCAATTGATCTATTCTTTAACTTTATTTTTTTAATCACTGAGTAATCTAAGCTATTTCGCTTGGGTGTTTGGATACCTATAGTCCAGATTTTTCCCTCACGATTTTTCCCTTCACAGTTAATTTCTCCACCAATTTCTACAAAATAATGTCTTACGCCTTTTCGTTCTAAAAATTCTGCTATAACGTCAACAGCAAATCCTTTCGCAACTGCGCCCAAATCGATTTGAACGTCCACATTATTTTTTATCAGTAAATTTCCATTTAACGAAATATAATCACTGCCAATTGATGCCATTAAAACATGAATCTTTTCTATATCTGGAAGTGTTTCAATTTTTTCTTTTGTTCCAAATCCCCACAAATTCACCAAAGGCATTACAGTAATATCAAAAGCACCGCCCGTTTCTTTAAACCAAAAAAGGCTACGTTCTATTACTTTTTTGAATGAGTTCGGTATTTCGCTAGGTAAAATATTTCTCTTTTTATTAAATAGGGAAATATTACTTTCTGAAATATATACAGACATTTCTTGATTAATATTTATTAAAATGGAGTCAATACTATTCTCTAAATGTCCTAATGTCTCCTCACTCAGTTGTTCGCCAAATATGATTTCATAAGTGGTGCCCATGGTTCGGCCAGTGATACTTTGTGTTCCTGCCTTTTGACAGGAGATTTGGAATAAAATCAAAAAGCCCAACAATAGTTGGGCTTTCTTT
Source organism: Fidelibacterota bacterium (assembly GCA_018671775.1). Taxonomy (GTDB): domain Bacteria; phylum Fidelibacterota; class Marinisomatia; order Marinisomatales; family UBA1611; genus JABHGY01. The sequence continues at coordinate 21,587 of JABHGY010000012.1, read as the reverse complement.
AATGGAAATCTATAATACATTTTATCCAAATTTATCATAAGCGATCATTTCTTTTTCCACGCCTAAATCATAAAGCATTTTATCGCAAGCATCAATCATCATGGGTGGCCCACACATATAATATTCAATTTCTGTTGGGTCTTCATGGTCTTTTAAAAATTTATCAAATAGCACTTGATGAATAAATCCGGTTGGGCCTGTCCACTCATCTTCTTCCATGGGTTCAGATAAGGCCACATTATATAAAAAATTAGAATTCTCTTCTGCTAGCTTTTTGAATTCATCATCATAAAACATTTCTCTTAATGAGCGTGCACCATAATAGAACGAGATTTTTCGTTGAGATTTTTTAGTTTTGAGTAAATCGAAAATATGACTTCTCATGGGCGCCATTCCTGCCCCACCTCCAATAAAGACCATTTCATTATTAGTCTCCTTAGAAAAAAACTCTCCAAATGGTCCAGAAATCATCACCTTATCACCTGGCTTTAAATTATAAATATAGGAAGAACCGATTCCAGGGGGAACATCATTCCAAAGTGGGGGCGGCGGTGTGGCAATTCGCACATTGAGCATCACGATATTGCCTTCTGCTGGATGATTTGCCATAGAATATCCACGCACAACGCAATCCTCATTATGAGCGACTAAATCCCAAATTTTATATTTATCCCAATCCGGGTGGTATTCTTTCTCAATGGAAAAATCTTTAAATTGTATTCCTTTAAATTCCGGAATATCAATTTGTATATATCCGCCAGCTCGGAAATCTAAATTTTCTCCCTTAGGTAACTCAAGGACAAGTTCTTTAATAAAAGTGGCCATCCCATTATTTGAACGAACGGTGCATTCCCATTTTTTTATACTGAAAATCTCATCGGGAATTTGAATTTTCATATCTTCTTTGACTTTCACTTGGCATGCAAGCCGCCAATGATCTCTCGCAGATTTCCGATTAATATGATTTATTTCCGTGGGTAATATTTCTCCGCCTCCTTCAAATATTTGACATTTACACATGGCACAAGTTCCGCCTCCACCACAGGCGGAAGGAAGGAATATCTCTTCTTCTGAAAGCGCATTCAATAATGTAGATCCAGGGCGGGTGACAATTTTTTTGTCTGTGTCTTGATTGATTTCAATCGACACTTCTCCTTGAGGTAAAAGTTTGGACTCAGCGAAATTTAAAATCACAACCAAAATGACGATTAAACTCGTAAAAACAATAACGCCTATGAGTGCAGTAATCATTACAAATTAATCCCGGAAAATGACATAAACGCGAGCGAAAGCAAGCCGGTTAATAGCATGGTTATTCCCAAGCCTCTTAATCCTTTCGGCACATTTGAATAGCGTAATTTCCATCGAATTGCCGCCATAGAAGCGATTGCCAAAAACCATCCCAAACCAGATCCAAAACCAAAAACAATCGATTCTGCCAAATTATAATCTCGCTCAACCAAAAATAAACTGCCACCTAAAATAGCACAATTCACTGCAATCAATGGCAAGAAAATCCCCAGTGAATAGTATAATCCTGGCGTAAATCGATCCATAATCATTTCAACCAATTGAACCATGGCTGCAATGACGGCAATAAAAGCAATAAAATTGAGATAACTCAAATCTACATCTGGATATCCTGCCCACGCCAACGCACCTTCTTGCAGAAAATAATGGTGAATGGCCCAATTAACGGGTGCTGTAATCGTGAGGACAAATACCACGGCAAATCCCAAACCAATGGAGGTTTCCACTTTTTTGCTTATAGCCAAAAAGGAGCACATTCCGAGGAAATATGCCAATAAAATATTTTCTACAAAAATGGCTTTTACGGCTAAGGATAAATAATGCTCAATCATTGCTCTATTCCTCTTCTATTCCAGACATGATTCTTTGTACCCACACAATCAATCCCAAAATAATAAATGCTCCTGGCGCCAAATTCATGAGCCCCATATTTGTGTATCCCATATCATACACCACTTGGGGAATCAATTGGATACCATAAACTGTTCCGCTCCCGAGTAGTTCTCTAAAGAAAGAGACTAAAATGAGAATCAAACCATAACCCAAGCCATTTCCTAATCCATCCAAAAAAGATTTACCCGGTGGATTCTGCATGGCAAAGGCTTCTGCTCGCCCCATCACAATACAATTGGTAATAATGAGTCCCACAAATACGGATAATTGTTTACTAATATCATATAGATAGGCTTTCAAAATTTGATCCGTCAAAATCACCAAGGAAGCAATGATCGTCAGCTGAACAATAATCCGAACTTTGCCCGGAATCCATTTTCTCATTATAGCAATAATGAGATTACTTAAACTCAAAACCGCAATAACAGCTAAAGTCATCACAACGGCTGTATCCATTTTCACCGTTACAGCCAAGGCAGAACAAATTCCCAAAACTTGTGTAGCAATGGGATTATTATTTACCAATGGATCCTGAAGCACTTCTTGTGATTTTTTGCTTAAAAAACTCATTTATTGTGCCAACCTAATTTGCTGAAAATAGGAGTCATAATTTTGCAAGTTTTCTTTTAGAAAGAGATTCAATCCCTTTGTAGTCATGGTTGCGCCCGAAACACCATCAACCTCATGATAAAAATCTGCAGAACTCGGGTCTGCTTTTCCTTTCATCGCTTGAATGCTAACCAAAACGCCATTCTCATCTACTATTTTTTTCTGTTTATAATTATTGGTAAACCATTTTTTCTCTACTTCTCCACCCAAACCAGGTGTCTCACCATGTTTATAAAAAGTAATTCCTTTTACGGTTTTACCATCAGACTCTAAAGCGAGATAGCCATATAGCGTGGACCACAATCCTTTGCCCGAAATGGGAATGGCATATCCTTCAATTGTCTCGCCCATTTTCTGGATAAATACAGGAAGTGCTTTGTCATTTTCCTCTGTTTCTTCTAAAAGATTACCTTCATCGTCAACATATATTGGAACTACAATTTTTGTATATTTTTCTTGAATTTCTTCTGGCAAATATTTTTCGCCATCCGCTGGAATATCTAAGGCAATTAAAATATTCTTTTTGATATCTAATTCGACATTCAATGTTTGTCGCTCTTTCAATGACGTAGCCGCCAAAGACAACATGAATCCAAGAACGACCGTAATCGATGCGGTAAAAACGAGTGTATAGGTATTACTTCGCATAGCGTACCATTCGTTTTTTAATATTTCCTTTGACAACAAAATAATCAATTAAAGGAGAAAAAGCGTTCATAAATAAAATGGCCAACATGGTTCCTTCGGGATATGCTGGGTTAATTGAACGAATGATGATGGTCATCGCACCAATGCAAAATCCATAAATCCAACGACCCTTATTTGTTTGCGCAGCGGACACTGGATCTGTAGCCATAAATACAAGTCCAAACAAAAATCCGCCCATGACCAAATGATATTCAGGGGGCAAAGATAACATGGTATTCGTGGAATAAGATGACAGTGAATTCGTTAGCCAAGCTGTTGCAAATAATCCCAAAAGGCCACCTGCCATTATTCGCCAAGATGCAATTTTTGTCAGAATGAGAAATAATCCAGCCAAAAGAATAAGAATCTTACTGGTTTCTCCAATGGAACCTGGAATCCACCCTACGAACATATTCCACCAAGAATAATCGAATTGTGTAACTCCGTCTAATAATGCTTTCGCATTGCCTCCTTCTACAGCAGCAGGAATGGATAATCCTGTTGCACCTGAATAGCCATCCACACCGCTCACCCAAACTTTATCTCCAGAAATGGCACCTGGATACGCAAAAAATATAAAAGCACGCGCTGTGAGTGCTGGATTAAAAATATTATAGCCCGTTCCCCCAAAGATTTCTTTTCCAATGACCACACCAAATGTGGTCGCCACCGCCACTTGCCAAAGCGGAATTGTGGGCGGGACAATCAGTGGTATAAGAAAACCAGTTACAAAAAATCCTTCGTTAATATCATGCTTTCGAACAGAAGCAAAAATCACTTCCCAAAGTCCACCTGTTATAAACGTCACTAAAAATATGGGAAGTAATATTTTAATCCCTATTACAAAATTTTGATTCCACGTTTGCGATACATTTTGAGCGATTCCGGATTGAACACCAATGTTAATAGCACCAAAAATATAAAGGGGCAATAAAGCGAAGACGACCATAATCATCACCCGTTTAATATCTACGCTATCACGAATATGAGGACCTATATTCGTTTTTTTATTACTATTGAAAATTCCTACATCAATGGCTTCCCATAACGGATATAATTTTTCTAGTTTACCCTTTTCTTCGAAAACAGGTGCAATCTTATTCATTATATTTCGAAGAGATTTCATTATTATCCTTCCGCCTCAAGGATATCTAATCCTTGCTGAATTACTGCAGATAATTCAATTTTACTGGGACAAGCAAAAGCACATAACGCAAAATCTTCCGGATCACATTCAATCATACCCAACTGCTCCATCTCTTCAATATCGCAAGCCAAAATGCTCCGAAATAGAGCTATCGGCATAATATCCATGGGCAAAACATTTTCCCAAGCATCGACAGGGACTAATGCTCTTTTTCCTCCGTTCAATATGGTCGAAAAAGGAAAGGCTTGTTTCCCTTGTCCAAAAAAAGCACGTGTTAGAGAATAACGCGTTTTTCCACTTCCTGGTTTTAACCATCCTAAAAACTCACGTTCATCGCTTTCGCTAAGAACCGAAATAGAAGAATCATAATATCCTAAAAATTCATTTAAAGAGCTGTGACTCCCGGTCAATACATCACCAGAAATAATACGTGAATTTCCATCAGCTAATTGATTGTCTAGCAATGAGGATATGGATGCACCTATGCGCGTTTTTACGTGAGATGGGTTTAGAACGCCCGGTCCCGCCACGCTTGCAATCATAGCCGGTTGATAGCTACCCGTTAAAAATAAATCGCCTAATATTGCTACGTGGTTCACATCCACTGTCCAAATAATTTTTTTAGGTTTTAATGGGGAAATATGGTGGATTTGAATGCCCACATTTCCAGCTGGATGAAGCTCAGAAATCGTATTGATTTCACAATGCTGCATATCGCTGAAAATAGAATATTTCTTTGTTGTTAAAAACATCTTTCCCTCAGTTAATTGAGACAAAGCATCAATCCCTGCTTGAAATGAACTTAGTCTATCTTTCATAGCAATTTCTAAATTAACGCTTAAAGGAGCTGTGTTCACGGCAGAGATAAAAATAGCATCAGGCGCTTGATCCGGATTCGCTATTTTATTGAAGGGACGCTGTCGAATCATTGGGAATAAATGTCCATCCAAAATACACTGAAGCACTTTTTCTCGCCCCAATGACTTGATGGCACTCGCTTCAAACGATTCTTGAATTACGGCCTCTTCTTCTTTGGCCAATTCAATAATAATATTTTCAATAACTCGTCGCGGGCCAAACTTAATTTCCTTGACCTCTCCACATCCCGGAGACGCCCATTTTATATTTGGATTATTTTTATCAAAAAACAAAGGTGAGCCTATGCTAACAGAATCACCTTCTTTGACCATTAGTTTTGGCTTAATCGATTTGAATTCTTTTGGTTGAATTGATAAGGACGTGGGTATTTTTGCATTCCTAATTTCTTCCGAAGGAATACCGGTTATTCGGATATTGTGACCCTTTTTTATTTCTATATGAGACATATGATAAAGTGGCTAAATATTGGACATAAAATTACAGGATTTGAACAAAAAAATGGAATGAATTTTCAACCCAATTAATCACGGGTTGCCAATAGATTCCTAAAATCAAAGTGGGAATGGCCGTTGCCAATAAAAGTCCCATTATTGCACGGCTTGGAAGTTGAATTGAATCAGATTTTTCACCTTCAAGAAACATCACTTTTACTACTCGAAAATAATAATAAAGTGAAATGACACTATTAAATGCACCAAAAAAGGCTAACCAATAAAATTGACTCCCTCCCTTTATCACTGCTGCAAAAATATAAAATTTACCAATAAATCCAGCCGTTGGAGGAAGCCCTGTTAAAGAAACCATAAATATTAACATTGCAATACCAACAAAGGGCATTTTCCATCCAAGCCCGCTATAATCTTCGAACGTTTCATTTCCTGTTTTGTTTTTTACATCGATAACGACAAAAAAGGCACCCAAATTCATAAATAAATACATGACGAGATAAATCATAATCGCCTGAATTCCCTCTGCTGATAAAACCGGAATGGCCATCAACATATATCCTGCATGCGCCACACTGGAATAGGCTAACATACGCTTAATACTTTTTTGCTGTAAAGCAACCAGATTTCCCAAAGTCATGGTCGCAACAGCTAAAACAGCTATGATTTGTGGCCAGGGTAAATCTGTCTCTGTTAATAATCCATTTCCTTCCATTGCAACACCATCCGACATGGCTTGGTGGAAAAATCGGATAAATAGTGCCAAGCCTCCTGCTTTGGGTGCAACCGATAAAAATGCTGTAATGGTTGTAGGGGCTCCTTCATAGACATCCGGTGTCCAAAAATGGAATGGCACCATAGATATCTTGTAGCCGAAGCCGACTAATATCATTACGATGGCAATGATTAAAACCAAGTCAATATTACCTGCATTCTCCGTCAATACTTTTTGAATATCAAAAAAGTTTGTGCTTCCTGTTAGCCCATAAACCAAACTCATCCCATATAACATGACCCCAGATGAGAACGCTCCATAAATCACATATTTTAATGCCGCTTCATTGGAACGCTTGTCCCCTTTTAAATAGCCCGATAAAATAAATGACATAATGGAAACAATTTCTAAAGAAAGATAAACTGAAATCAAATCTACAGAAGAAACCATGAGGAAGAGACCGAAAACTAAAATACCCATCAATGAATAATATTCGCCTTTTCCGTAAGGATCTAATTCTCGATTTTCTCTACTGGCTACGATGACAAATAAGGTGGCTATGAGTATTAAAAGTTTGAAAAATTTTGCAAATGGGTCAAGAGCAATCGCATCCATAAATAATGTGGTTGTTTGCTCGTTTTGAGTAAGAATTGCGATTCCAGAGAAAACTAAACCGACAAAGACAAACCACGCCACATGTGTCGATTTTTCTTTTGGCAAGAATAAATCAGCAATGATAGCGCTCAAAACGGTCACCGTTAAAATGAGTTCGGGCCAAAAAAGAGATAAACTTTGAAGATTATTCATTTGAAAAAATCCAGATTACATGCCTGCGATGGGTGAGCCGGAAGCCACCATATCAATCATTAAATTAAGTGTTGATTTCACAAGATTAATAAAAGGCGCCGGATAAACTCCCAAAATAATCGTAATCACAGCCAAAGGAATCACAGTAAATAATTCCATTTTATTGATTTCAGGTAAATCTGTATATTTTTCATTTAACTCACCAAAAAAGATGCGTTGAAAAGCCCACAAGAAATAAGCTGCATTCAATAAAATTCCTACTGTTGAAGCGATTACAATACCTTTAAAAACAGGAAAGGCACCAATAAAACACATGGCTTCACTGATAAATCCTGAAAACCCCGGAAGGCCCAAGCCAGCGAAAAAAGCCAATGCTGTAATACCAGTATAAATTGGCATCTGTTTTGCTAATCCACCAAAACCATTGATTTCTCTGTGGTGCGCTCTATCATAGATGACTCCGACCAAAATAAAGAGCATAGCCGAAATAGTTCCATGATTAAACATTTGGAAAACAGCGCCAGCCAATCCCGCTTGTGCCGCTGTTGTATTTGCACCATTTGCAGACCCTGCTGCAATCACAGCAGACATCCCAATCAGAGAATATCCCATGTGATTAATACTGGAGTAAGCGACCAGTTTTTTTAAATCCGTTTGTGCCAAAGCACACAGTCCACCCCAAATGACATTAATCAATCCCAAAAATGCCAAGGCACCAGCAAACCACCAAACTCCATCAGGCATGAGACCATAATTAAAACGTAAGATACCATAAACACCGAGCTTCAACAAAATCCCAGCCAATAAAACAGAAATGGCAGTCGGTGCTTCCACGTGCGCCAAGGGCAACCAAGTATGAAAGGGAAACACGGGCACTTTAATGGCGAACCCAATAAAGAGTAGGACCCAAATCACTTTAATCGCACTCATTCCCCACCAAGAAACACCCTGTAACATCTCTGGCGCATTTTGTATCAAGGCTTGAATATCAAACGTTTGTCCACAAGTAAAGTAAAGCCCTAAAATTCCAATGAGCATGAGAACCGAACCGAATAAGGTATAAAGAAAAAACTTAATCGCAGCATATTCTCGTTGCGGGCCACCCCAAATACCAATCAAGAAATACATAGGGAGTAACATGACTTCCCAAAAAATATAGAATAAAAACAAATCACCCGAAACGAATACGCCCATAATTCCCGTATCTAATAAAAGGAATAATGCAAAATATCCTTTTACGGCATAATCAATTTTCCAACTAACAAAAATACCAATAAAGCAGAGCAAAGCCGTTAAAATCACCATAGGCAAGCTCAGACCATCTACACTTAAAATGTAAGCAATATTAAAGGAGGGAATCCATTCTGCCCGCTCTACAAATTGCATTCCAGCAATGGCCGGGTCAAACTTTGCCCATAAGACCAAAGCCATCACAAGTTGAACGCCCGTTGCCAATGCGGCAATAAGCTTAATTTCTTTTGTTTTGTCCCGTGGCATAAGAGCAATTGCCGCTAATCCAATCACCGGTAACCAGACCAATAGACTTAATAAATTTGATTCCATAATAACCTCAATAAAACCCTGTTAAACTGCTTGAATAATGATGATTAAAATCGCCCCAGCCAATACGAACAATAGATAATTCTGCAATCGCCCCGTTTGAATTTGCTTTAAAGAACGTCCCATTTTTTGCGTGGCATGTCCTACACCATCTACCAGACCTTGATCAATCCCCTCATAATCGAACTTTCCAGAAATAGCTGAAAGCCACGATGTAAACCGCCCAAAGCCATTGATGAAATATTTATCATAAACTTCCCAATCAAAATATGCGATTTTTCCTGCAAGTTTCATTAAAGGTTGATATAAAAATCGTTCATAATTTTCATCAAAATAAAATTTGTTCAAGCTCAGCTTATATAATGGACCTGATTTTTTCGCCCACGCATCGGCAGAAATTGATTTTTTCAAATACATAAGTCCCGCCAAAATAATCCCAAACCCGGCAACCGACAGGGATAAAATCATGGCTGGAATATGCGCATGGTGCGCATGTTCTGCAATCGTATGAGCAGAAATATTTCCAGGGACAAATGAATCTTTTGCTACAACCAAATCCGTAAACCAACCGTGGGTGGAAAATGGATTAAAATGAGGTAAAGTATAAAAGATAAATATACTCAAAGTGCCTAATAATACGAGCGGGCCGGTCATCTCCTTTGGCGATTCATGAATATCAGCATAAAGTTCGGGTTTTTGAGACTTTCCATAAAACGTCATAAATATCATGCGGAACATATAAAAAGCGGTCATGGTTGCTGCACCAAAACCAAATACAGGCAAGAGAAAATGTTGAGGATGATGCTGAGCAAAGGAAAGGGTTCCGCCCAAAATAGCATCTTTTGATAAAAACCCAGAAAAGAAAGGAACACCCGCAATCGCTAAAGTGCTGACCGTCATGCTCAAAAAAGTAATGGGCATTTTCTCCTTAAAACCACCCATATTTCGCATATCTTGCGGATCGGTCTCATGATCGTGTTTTTTATGCAAAGCATGATGCATAGAATGAATCACAGAACCACTGCCATAAAAAAGGTTTGCCTTAAACATAGCATGGGTCAATAAATGGAAAAACGCAGCGGTATAAACGCCCGTTCCTACGGCCAAAATCATATAGCCCAACTGACTAACCGTACTATACGCTAAGACTTTTTTAATATCATTTTGCGTCAATGCGATGGCCGCTGCAAATAAGGCCGTAAACCCACCGATATATGCGACAAACAATAAGGCATCTGACGTCAATAAAGGAAAGATTCTCACGGTTAAATAAACACCAGCCGCGACCATGGTTGCAGCGTGCATCAAAGCCGATACTGGCGTGGGGCCTTCCATCGCGTCCGGCAACCAAATATGAAGTGGAAATTGAGAGGATTTTCCCATAGCGCCAGCAAAAAGACATATACCCGCAAATGTTAATGTCGTGCCTCCGATTGTGCCCGAAGCAACACTTGCAAAAATATCAGTGAAAGCAAATGAACCCACTGCTGTGAAAATAATCATGATGCCAATAAAAAATCCAATATCGCCAACACGATTTGTTAAAAATGCTTTCTTCGCTGCATTGGCTGCAGACTCTTTTTCAAACCAATGTCCAATTAATAAATAGGAACTAACGCCAACCAATTCCCAAAAAATATACATGGAGACCAAATTGTTAGCGAGAACGATTCCATTCATGCTAAATGTGAATAAACCCAAATAAGCATAATATCGAGAATAACGAACATCTCCTTCTAAATATTTTAAAGAAAAAATATGAGTGCAAGTAGAAATCAACGCCACAACAAGAAGCATAATAATGGTGATATTATCCACCAAAAAACCGAGGTAAATCTTAAAATCACCTAAATCCATCCACAAGAAAGAAGCTTCTATTTTAAAATTTGGATTATATTGCTGAAACATATCCACAAATAACAAACTCGCTAAAACAAGTGTTGTGACTATCGCAGAAATGGAGACCCAATCTCCTTGACGAGGCAATCGTTTACCCACAAAAATCTGAATCAAGAATGCCAACAAAGGCAAAAATAAAATCGCGAGACTGTAAGTAATATGCGTATTTTCCATTATTGCTTCATGCTTGATGCATCGTCGATATTGACGGTTTGCATTGAGTTATAGATTGTGATAATAATGGCAAGCGCAACAGCCGCTTCAGCGGCAGCTAAGACAATGACAAAAAGTGAAAAAATATGTCCGCTTAAATCCATTCCGCCAAATCGAGAAAATGCAACAAAATTTATATTCGCTGCATTTAAAATGAGCTCTACGCCCATTAATACTGCGATACCATTTCGGCGCGTCATAACACCAAATAATCCGAGAGAAAAAAGAATGGCAGAAATAAAAAGATAATTTGTCAACTGATCCATTAGTTCTCCTTTCTCGATAACATAGCCGCACCAATTAAAGCACCCAAAAGCAAAAGCGATGCCGCTTCAAATGGTAATAAATATTTAGTCATCAATAATATTCCAATTGTCCTGACCGTCTCAACCGGTTCGGGCGTCACTTCCATAAACCACGAAGCGCTTCCCATGGCCGAAATCAAAATGACCAAGAATAGTCCTGCGGCAAAACCCCCAATACGACGCTGAACATTGGTTTGAGATATCTTTACCGAAACAATTTTATGCGTCAACATAATGCCGAAAACAATTAAAACCAAAATACCACCAATATAGACCATCACTTGCACGCCAGCCATAAAGTCTGCCCACAAAAATACATACAAGCCCGCAACGCCCAACAAAGTAAAAAGCAATGCGACCGCCGAATAAATTAATTGTCCCGAGAAGACAACCAATCCAGCCGAAATAATGGTCAATGCTGCCACCATCCAAAATGCGAATTCAGACATCAAGCCTCCGCCTTTTCTTTTTTAGGAAACATTTGTGCTTCCATTTTTTCCTTTGAACCTTTTTTCGCAAAACGATAAATCAGGTCCGTCCGATCATATTCTGAAAATTCATAATCAATTGGATGACGATCAGCATTGGGTCCACCTGTCATAAAAATACAATCTTCAGGACAAGGATAAGTGCATAAATTACAGTAACAACATTCGGTCATATCAATATCGAAACGGGTTACCACCATGGCTTTTTTCGAACCGCTGGATGTAATGCCAACGTGACCAATATCTTTAATATCTTCCCCTCTTGTTTCTGCTTTGACGGTCTCAATCGATATACAATCCACAGGACATGCGCGCATACATTTTAAGCACCCGATACAATCATCCATATCTACAGTTAAGCGGGAACGAATTACATTATAATCATCATGATTAAATCCGATATTTCGTTCAGGGCGAGGCCACTTTTCTTCTGGATACTGTAGCGTTACATTCCCCTTTTTAATATTAAGCATGTGCACCCAAGTAATGCCAAAACCGGTCGAAAGTGATATAATCGTTTCCCAGATATTTAAAAAATATTGCTTCATCAGTTTACCCAAAAATAAGGGTCCAAATCCCTACGCCAAAAATATTAAATAAAGCAATCGGAAGGAGATACTTCCAACAAATATCCATGAGTTGATCTACGCGCAATCTGGGGAAAGTCCACCGCACCCACATCATGACAAACACTAAAAATAGAATCTTTGATATAAACCAAAAAATGCTCCAACCCGCCGTATTAAAATATCCAGGAATTGGACTTTGCCAGCCTCCTAAAAATCCAGTAACAGCCACGCCACAAACCACCAACATATTCGCATACTCACTCAAAAAGAAAAATGACCAGCGCATACCAGAATATTCCGTATGAAATCCACCCACCAATTCTGACTCTGCTTCTGGAATATCAAATGGTGTTCGATTTGTTTCCGCAATGGCCGCAATAAAATAAACAATAAAAGCAATAAATGAGAATGGACTCGAAAATACAATCCAAGAAAATAGTCCACCGGATTGATACTGAATAATCCCCTGCATACTCAGAGTTTCTGTTAACATAATAACCGTAATCAACGATAATCCAGCTGGAATTTCATAGGATATAATTTGTGCCGCAGACCGCATTCCTCCATACAAAGACCATTTATTATTAGATGACCATCCCGCCAAAATCAGGCCAATTACCCCAAAAGAACTCACGGCCAAAATATAAAAAATTCCAATATTCATATCCGCAATAATTATTGTCTCTCCAAAAGGCAGAGCAATCACTGCGATAAATGCGCCTACAAAAATTACAAACGGCGCCATGATAAATAATTTTCTATCCGCCAATCGTGGAATAATATCCTCTTTCGAAATTAGTTTAAGTGCATCTGCAACGGTCTGAAGCAAACCCCACTTTCCCGCATGTAAACCCACACCTTGACCCATTGGGCCGACGCGATCTTGCATAAAAGCTGAAACTTTCCTCTCTGCATAAACCAAAACCAGCGCATTGACAGCAATCACCATAAAAAGGGCTACAGAGGGAATTAAAATTGCCAATACAATCAAAATTTCATTTCCACTTAAAAAGGGAAAAGTTTCGTTGAGCCAATGATATAGCGCATCAACCGTCATCGATCAATTTCCCCCAAGACAATATCCAAAGATCCCAATATTGCAATCACATCCGACAACATCCAACCACGAGATATTTCATTCAATACGCTAATAGACGTAAAAGCAGGTGATCGCATTTTCAAACGATAGGGCTTCGGCGTTCCATCACTGGTAATATAATAAGCCAAATCACCGCGAGGACTTTCTGTCCGTTTATAAATCGACCCTTTAGGCGGACGAATTTTTTTCGGAATCGCTTGATGCACATCTCCCCCTTTGGGCAAAGCTTTTAACGCTTGCCTTAATATCTTGACGCTTTCCTCGATTTCTCTCATGCGAACCCAATATCTGTCCCAACAATCGCCAACGGTTCCCAACTCACCTTTTCCCACGGGAACTTCAAAATCAAACTTATTATAAATAGAGTAAGGCTCATCTTTTCGAATATCCCACTTAACGCCAGAACCGCGAAGATTCGGGCCGGTTACGCCGTAAGAGATGGCCACATCAGGAGGCATCACACCCACATCAGCAGTCCGTTCGATAAAAATTTTATTATAGGTGAGCAAATTATTATACTCTTTGACTTGAGGCTCAAAATAATCTAAAAAACCATAAGCCGTCTCTACAAATCCTTTGGGTAAGTCATGAGAAACACCACCGACCCAAATATAGTTGTATAATAAACGTGCGCCACAAATCAACTCAAACATATCCAAAATCCGTTCCCGATCTCTGAACATATAGAGAAAAGGCGTAAAAGCGCCCACATCCAAACCGTAAGTCCCAAGCGCCAATAGATGGCTTGCAATACGATTAAATTCCGCCATAATAATGCGAATATATTCTACTTTTTCAGGCACCTCAATGCCCATCAATTCTTCTACCGTAATTGCATATCCTAAATTGTTGTTCATAGATGCCACATAATCACAACGATCCGTGTAAGGGATAACCTGCTCATAGGTGACATTTTCACAATGCTTTTCAAAGCAACGATGGAGATAACCAATCACAGGATAAATATCTGAAACCACTTCACCATCCGTCCGCACTTTGAGTCGCAGTACGCCGTGAGTGCTTGGATGCTGAGGCCCGATATTTAGGACCATTTCTTCGCCGTGAATTATTCCCATTCTTCTTTCACTTTCGGCACGGCAATGCCATGATAACTTTGGGGCGTTTCATAATCTTTTCGTAAGGGCCATCCTTCCCAATCGTCAGGAAGTAACATGCGTTTTAAATTGCGATGTCCTGTAAAAATAATACCATACATATCATATACTTCTCGCTCAAACCAATCACCAATTCTCCAAATTTGCTCAATAGAATAAATATCTGGCTTTTCCATGGGCACGGCAATTCTAATTTCAATGGCGTGGCGCAATTTCATGGAATGAAAATTGTAACGAGATTCTAAAATACCCTCGCCCATGTCCATCCCCGTAATACATTGCAAAGAATCAAAATCCATAGCATCATCGTTTCGTAAAATTGGCGCAAGCGATTCCCATGATTCGGGCTTGATGTAAATACAAGCTTCTTCTTCACCCTCTTGAGAGATTACAGATCCAGATTCTTTTTCTTCAATTAAAATAGCCATTTTCTGATGGATCGTCTGCTCAGCTTTTGGAGATGTCTCCGTTTTGTCTTCATTCGCATCAGAGGCTGAACTTTCAACCGCTTTTGCTGCTTTTTTTGCTTTATGCAAAGCAGCCTTTGCTTTGGAGCGAATCACGCGATCTTCAATATTGTTAATCGCATCCATGTCGCCTTGAAGCGCTTTTTCTACCACTTCTGAAATCAGTTTATCTCTATCGTCTGTCATGAATCTATCTTGGTTAAGGGTCTTCCCTTTTGAATTTTTTCTTGAAGCTTAAGCAATCCTTCAATCAGTGCTTCCGGTCTAGGCGGACATCCAGGAACATACACATCTACAGGCACCACCAAATCAACCCCTTTCAAAACATGATATCCGTGTTGCCAGTAAGGACCTCCAGACGTAGCGCACGATCCCATAGCAATTACATATTTAGGATCTGCCATTTGCTCGTATAATTTTTTAACCCGCAAGGCCATTTTCATGGTTACGGTTCCAGCCACAATCATAATATCTGCTTGGCGAGGCGAAGAACGGGGCATCATGCCGATGCGTTCTAAATCGTGACGACTGGCAGCCGTGGCCATCATTTCAATGGCGCAACAAGCCAAACCAAATTGAAAATACCAAGGAGAGGTAGAACGAGCCCAACCCAGAAGTTTATCTAATTTTTCTACGACGATATTGTCTTGAAATTTATGTTCCAATACGCCCATTTAGACTTTCTCCTCTAATTTAATTTTGCGATACCGACCACTTCCGTAAGCGACTTTAAGCTTTACCCAATCTAAATCTGTTTTTACCCATACATAGGCGAGCCCAACGATAAGAATGACAAGAAAGATGCCCATTTCAACAAAAGCCAGCAAACCTAATTCTTTAAAAACGACAGCCCAAGGGAAAAGGAAAACAACTTCTACGTCAAAAATGAGGAATATAAGTGCAATTATATAAAATCGAATATTAAATTGGAGCCAAGCCGAACCTTCAACTTCTTCTCCACATTCGTACGTGTCTAACTTTTCGCGGGATTTCTTGGAGGGAGCAATCAGCTTTTGCACCAAAAGTGGCACAAATACCATAACAATACCCAGTAGGGCGGCGAGTAAAATTGTTCCGAAGTCTCTGTACATAAATGAATAATTACCGATTCAAGATAGTGAATTTATAGAGACCTTTTCCATACAGCAATAACTATGTTGCATTGTAAAATACAAAATTAGGCCATAAAATCTTTTTGAAACATTTTGATTCCATTCCAAAGAAAAGTGTAATTTTCTATGTGGCTTTATTCAATAAAATCATCGCTACTGCCCTCCCTATCCTTCCTCGCTGGTTTGTGCGACCTTTTGCAAACCCTTATGTAGCTGGCGAAACGTTTGAAGAAGCAAAGTATCATATCCGCGCCCTAAATGAAAAAGGATTTAAAACCACTATTGATATTTTAGGAGAACATGTTGAGAGTAAAGAAGAAGCTCGAAAAATTACCCAAGCCTATTGCGATTTATACGCAAGCATAGAAGCAGAAAAGCTTGATTGTAATGTCTCCATTAAGCCCACTCACATTGGCTTGTCTATTTCTTTGGCTGAAACCATGGCGAATGTTCATCTCATCGCAAATGCCGCAAAAAATACGGATAACTTTTTACGATTGGATATGGAAAACTCTCCCTATACTGACGCTACGTTTGAACTCCTCGACCATTGTAAAAGTATTCACGCCCAAACTGGCATTGTGCTTCAAGCCTATTTACATCGAAGTATGGATGATGTCCATCGTTTGAGTGCATCAGATTTTAATGTACGTATTTGTAAAGGGATATATCAAGAATCGGAGCAGATTGCCTACCAAAGCGAAACGGAGATTTCGGAACATTTTTTTAGCTTAGTCCAAGCGGTTATCAAAAAATCGGGTTATTGCGCCATCGCGACGCATGATTTGACCCTCGTCAGTAAAATTGAATCTTGGGTGGCAGAAAACAATATACCAAAAGACCAATTCGAATTCCAGGTTTTGTATGGCGTGCCCATGGAAGGGCGCTTGGAATCTCTAGCCAAAAAAGGATATACGGTTCGGATTTATGTGCCTTTTGGTTCTGCTTGGTTCGATTATTCAGTGCGTCGTCTTAAAGAAAATCCAAAAATTATTTCTTATGTGCTGAAAAACTTTTTCAAAGGAAAATGAGTCATGAATGAAGCAAATACCTATCAAAAAATCTATAAAATGAAAACCATCGCTGTGGT
Source organism: Fidelibacterota bacterium (assembly GCA_018671775.1). GTDB lineage: Bacteria > Fidelibacterota > Marinisomatia > Marinisomatales > UBA1611 > JABHGY01. Next base: position 4,457 of record JABHGY010000012.1, on the reverse strand, counting down.
TGGCATGTCTCCCAAAGCAGAACGCCCCAGCCATTACGTCGCTTTATATCTCCGAGATCAGGGTTATACCATCATTCCTGTCAATCCTGGACAAAAAGAAATCGCTGGTGAAAAATGCTACCCTTCTTTAAAAGAGATTCCGGTGGCAGTCGATGTGGTGGATGTGTTTCGAAATCCTGAACATGTGGAGCCCATTGTTGATGCGGCGATTGAAATTGAGGCCAAAGCCCTTTGGTTGCAAGATGGGGTTATCAACGAAAAAGCTGGACAAAAAGCAGAAGAGGCAGGCTTGCTCGTTATCATGAACGATTGTATGATGCGGAAACACCGTCAACTAAATGCATGACTTTCCCCCTTTTCCCAAAATAAAGCATAAATTCCGTTCAGATTTATAATGAAAAAACGACTATTATCCATATTTAATAAAAACCCGGGGAAATTACTTCGGCAAAAAGAAATCTTCCACAAGATGAAGGTAAAACAGCACGAAATAGCTGGGGTTAAAAGTTTACTGAATGAATGGGTCCAGTCTGGGGAAATTGTTCAAGTGAAAGGAAAACGATATACTCTCCCTCGAGAACAGAATCAATTTGAAGGTCGTCTCACCGTAACCCAAAAAGGATTTGGCTTTGTCATCACTGACGATGATTCAGAAGATATATTCATCGGTCGCCGGTCCATGGCCGATGCCATCCATGGGGATCATGTCCGCGTGAAATTGCAAGGACGTCCAAGTCCTCAAGGATTGAAAGGTCGGATCCAAAAAGTCTTAGTGCGTGGTTCAGACTCTTTTATCGGTGTTACCTATAAATATATGGGGAAATTATTCATGACGATTTCGCCGGTGAATCCTGGGCGCGGAATTCGGCTCATCAAAGCGAAAAAAGATTTGGGCGAAGGGCAAATAGTAAAAGCACACGTCAAAGATTGGGGATCCTTGGAAGAACCCATCATTGCAGAATTGCAAACCGTTATTGGGAAGGCGGAAGACCCGGTAAACGATATGAAAATGATTCTGAGTAAATATGATTATCTTCAGGCATTTCCACAAAAAGTCGTGGATGAAGTGAAGTGTTTTAGTCAAAAGCACATTACTCAAGAAATCCCAAACCGGCGGGACTTACGAAAATGGACATCATTCACCATCGATCCTGTAGATGCAAAAGATTTTGACGATGCCATTTCTATTAAACGCAATCAGAATGGGTATGATTTGGGCGTTCATATTGCAGACGTAAGCCATTTTGTAAAGCAAAATACATGTATTGATCGGGAGGCCATCCAGCGTAGCACTTCGGTTTATTTCACAGAAGGCGTGGTCCACATGTTACCGGAAGCATTATCGGCGAATCTCTGCTCTCTTAGGCCTAATGAAGATCGATTGGCCGTATCTGCCATTATGAAAATGGATAAAGATTTTAATATTATGGAAACGGATATTTTGCCTACGGTTATCAACAGTAAAGCACGATTCACATATCAGGATGTGGAAGATATTCTTGAAGGCAAGAAAGATCACCCTTTCAAAAATGATATTCTCATCTTGAAGCGATTGGCGAAACAATTATTCAAAAACCGTTCTGAAGCTGGGAGTATAGATTTTGATATTCCCGAGCCTATTTTTGAAATGGGTGAAAAAGGGATTCCCCATGAAATTCGTCCCAGTGAACGGATGGCATCCCATCGAATTGTGGAAGAATGTATGTTATTAGCCAATCGTGTGGTCGCGGAGGAAATCCCCAAAAAACTGCCGAAAAAATATCCATTTGTGTATCGCGTCCATGCAGACCCAGATCAAAAGGATGTGCTTCGATTTACAAATCTACTTAAAATTCTTAATTTGGGTATTCACATTCCAAAAGGGGAACTCACACCGAATGACATTAAAAACGTTCTAAAACATGTAGAAGATTCGCCTTATCGATCTCTTATCGAAAATGTGGCATTGCGCACCATGAGTAAAGCAGAATATTCCATGAAAAATCAAGGACATTTTGGACTGGCATTCAATCATTATACCCATTTCACATCGCCCATTCGACGATATCCAGATCTCATGGTTCATCGCATGATAAAAATGCTTTGCAATAAATCTATTCAAGAAGCAGAAGCATGGAGAGAGCTCATGCTAAAATCGATTATGATTTCGAATGAAGTGGAACTGAAAGCATTGTCGGCAGAACGGGAATATATCAAAATGAAACAATTGCGATGGCTCAATGAACGGATTGGCAAATCCTTTGAAGGGCGAATTTCCGGTGTGGTTAATTTTGGAATTTTTGTAGAATTGAAATCATCTTTAGCTGAAGGCTTAATCCATATCGACACCATGTCAGATGATGATTATGCTTACGACGAAGACCGCTATTGTCTCCGGGGACGAAAAACAAAACATGAATTCCGCTTAGGTGACAAAGTAAGCGTAAAGGTTCTTGCGGTGCTTTTTGAAAAACAAAGAGCTAATTTTACGCTTGAGAATCTGTAGAAGAATCCTTGTGAAATGAGAATCCCTTCTCGTTTATTGTGAAATGAGAATCCCTTCTCGTTTATTGTGAAATGAGAATCCCTTCTCGTTTATTGTGAAATGAGAATCCCTTCTCGTTTATTGTGAAATGAGAATCCCTTCTCGTTTATGAACACAATCAAGGATGATTGTGCCACTTGAATGACCATGGCCAATCTGATGATTTTTTAACGAGATTTGCTTTCACAGGATTATCCATCACATATTTGATAATGCGCTCATAACTCTCTTGAGAACGAATGTAATGATCAAAACTTTCATGCATCCAAAATTGTCCTTTCCTTTGCAAAATTTTATTCGCTTCGGTAGCTGTATAACTTTTAAGGCTATGCATTATTTTTTCCAGTAAGATCTCATTTTCATCATCAATCGGATTTGGTTTTAAAACGAGATGAACATGATTTGGCATGATACAATATGCAAATAATTGGTACAGTATTCCATCGTGAAAGTGTATTGTATCACAGATAAGTTTTGCAATTTTTGGCTCTTTTAAAAAATGATGTCCCGAAACGGAAGCATGCAAATACTTATCAAACTTTTGAATCAGTAAAAACTGTTCATTCACTGTTTGCTCTTTATTTAAAGTATTTGATTTTATTATTTTTGCTAATCGCTCAAAATCGCTTTTTATCTCAATTATTTTTGATTTAGGCAAACTCCCCGCTAATCGAAATGTGATAAAAATTGTCGATCCAGGGGGTTGAATGTGAGGTAAATCTCTTTGATATATCCTTTTCATTTTTTCCTTTCAAAGTGGAACGAGAATCCCTTCTCGTTCATTGACACAATCAAGGATGATTATGGCACAAATCCCTTATCGTTTATGAACACAATCAAGGATGATTATGGCACAAACCCCTTATCGTTTATTTCTATAACTCAAGCTGTTCCTATGCACGTAAACTACGACCAATAACTGTGGAACAAGCATCCGTGCTTGTGCTTAAACTCCACGACTAAGGATAGTCGTGGCACATTATTTATCCAATGGACTTTTAACCGCCAAAGGTCCTTTCTGCATGACATGCGTATAAATCATCGTCGTACGAACATCTTTATGTCCTAATAATTCTTGTACGGACCGAATATCGTAGCCATTTTCTAATAAATGTGTCGCAAAAGAATGACGAAAAGTATGGCATCCTGCTTGTTTGTAAATCTCTGCCATTTTGATTGCTTTTTTTACGCCACGTTGAATATTAGACTCGTGAACATGATGGCGCCTAATAATTCCGGTTATAGGATCTTTACTTAATGATTTTCCCGGGAATAAGAAATACCAGCCAAAGTCTTTACTCACGCTAGGATATTTTTTTTCAATCGAATATGGAATAAAAACGCCAGGAACTTCATTTTTTTGGTCTAATGCATGCAAGTAAGCCACTCGCTCTATTTGATGCTTGATTAAATCTCTTAATGTCTCAGGTAACATCGTTACGCGATCTTGTTCCCCTTTGCCATCTCGAACTACAATGAGGTTTTGGTCAAAATCTATATCTTTGATGCGAAGCTGTAAACATTCAGAAATGCGCATCCCTGTGCCATACAGTAATTTAACCACCAATGCATTACGACCCTCTAATTGCGCAATGACTCTTTTAGCTTCATCTTGAGAAAAGACAGTTGGCACTTTTCTAGAACGCTTTGCAATGACATAATTTTTGGAATCCCCTATGTCTTTTTTGAGAACCTGTTTATATAAAAAAAGAATGGCATTTCTTGCCAAATTTTGTGTCGATGCAGATACATGTTTTTCCTTGGCGAGATAAGTTAAATAGGCATTGAGTGCTTTACCGTCTAATTTATCAGGATGTGTTTTGTTGTGGAATAAAATATAGTGTTTTATCCAGTGTTTATATGTTTTTTCTGTTCGATGGCTATAATGCTTTAAGCGGATTTTATCGCTGACTTGCTCTAATAATTTTGACAT
>JABHGY010000090.1 GCA_018671775.1 Fidelibacterota bacterium | reverse complement strand
TTATTTACAATTGTAGGAACATAGTAGGTGAGTATCAATTTTTTAGTTCTATAATCAAATCTATATGAAAAGTTTTCGGTAATTCCATATTTCAACTTTTGTTGATTTACCCTTTTTCTTAATGTAATTAGTTTCTTATTTTTCGTCTTCATATTTCTTATTGAAAGATATTATTTGTTTATTGAAATCATTATTTTATTGTTGGCTTGGTAGCTCAGTTGGTAGAGCAGAGGACTGAAAATCCTTGTGTCGGCGGTTCGATTCCGTCCCGAGCCACTATAATTATTTACCATTTTTCACCAATCAAAATTACTCCAAATAATAGATACATTCAATATAAAACATAGTGTATTACATAGTGTAATGAATATAGAATGAGTATAAGTCTAATAATATGTGTAGTTATGGGTTATATAATGTGGTGGTTGTATGAACTGAAAATCCTTGTGTCGGCGGTTCGATTCCGTCCCGAGCCACTCCGTAAAATTTATTCTCCACTTTCAACCTGCCTAAGTCGCTCAAATAGAATAGCTGACACTGCGGCGGAAACATTTAAGGAATTAGTTTTCCCCATCATGGGTATCGTCGCTTTAAAATCACACGCTTCTAAAACTTTTTCTCGAATACCCTCGCCTTCGCTCCCAACAATAATAATGATTTTTCCTTTATAATCAATCTGATGCCATGATTTGGCTTCAATGCTATTTTCTAATCCTGCAATCCAAAAGCCCTGTTCTTTGAGCGCATAAAATTCATTATTTAAATTGGTCACTTCGTATAAAGGCATGTTTAAAAACGCACCTTGACTCACTTGTAATACTGTATCTGAAATTGAGGCAGAATGATGTTTAGAAAAAAGTATCCCATCCACACCTGCACATTCTGCGGTTCGGATGATTTGTCCAAAATTTTGCGGATCCTCTATTTGATCTAAAACCAATAAGCATACGGTTTCTTCATCTGAAAAGCTTGGAAGTTCTTCCGAGATGATATCGCCAGAGAATTGCACCACTATCCCTTGTGTTCGCTTTGATGAAAATTGATTCTTGAAAACATGTTTCGATAAAATGCTCATTTTTTTATCATGCTTCTTTTTATAATCAATAATCCACTTGTTTCGTTCAGCTTGGGAACCTTCTTGGATAAAAATGGATTCAATTTGAAACTTTTCTGATTGAAGTAATTCAATCGCTCCATTCAATCCATAAATCGAAAATGGTTTTGATGCTTTATTTTTTGGCTTTCCCATCGCCCCAATAATAAGAAAGATTAAACTGGCAATGGAATCCTTTTTCCTGAAATCTTGATTATTGGAAGTCCATCTATTCGCAAGTAATTTCACGCCCTTTCTGGGCCCATAGCTCAATTGGTTAGAGCAGCAGACTCATAATCTGTTGGTTCGGGGTTCGAGTCCCTGTGGGCCCACTTAAAAAGCCTTCCTCATGGAGGGCTTTTTATTTGAATTTTGAACATATTAACACGAGAGTAAAACATTGATTTCAACAGCAAATATTTCTATACAATTCGGCGCAAAAGCCCTTTTTGAAGATATTAACATTACCTTTTCCGAAGGGAATCGCTACGGCCTAATTGGGGCCAATGGATCGGGAAAATCCACCTTCTTAAAAATTTTATCCGGCGAACTTGATCCATCATCTGGAAAAGTTACCTTAGATCCTAAAAAACGCTTATCCGTTTTAGCTCAAAACCAATTTGCGTATGAATCTGCCAAAGTCATTGATTGTGTCATGATGGGGCACAAGGCCTTGTGGAAAATTAAAGAAGAGAGAGATCGAATTTATTCCCTCCCTGAAATGAGCGAAGAAGAAGGATTGAAAGTGGCGGATTTAGAAATGGAATTTGCCGATATGGATGGTTACCTCGCAGAAGCAAATGCAGGAGAATTACTCCTGGGTGTGGGAATCCCCGAAGATCAGCACGAAAATCTCATGAGCACTTTGGCTCCAGGAGTAAAACTTCGCGTCTTACTGACACAAGCCCTGTTTGGTGATCCTGGAATTCTTCTTTTAGATGAGCCCACAAACAATCTAGATATGAATACCATTCGTTGGTTGGAAGACATACTTAAATCCCGAAAAAGCACAATGATTATTATTTCACATGATCGTCATTTCCTTAATAGTGTTTGCACCCACATGGCCGATATCGATTATGGCGAAGTGCGACTTTATCCTGGGAATTATGACGATTTTATGATTGCCTCTACACAAGCCAGGGAGCGACTGGTTTCAGATAATGTAAAGAAAAAAGCGAAAATTGACGAACTGCAAGCTTTTGTAAAACGTTTTTCTGCCAATGCTTCTAAGGCGAGACAAGCGACGTCTCGTGCAAACCAGATTAAAAAAATAACATTAGACGATATTAAGAAATCCAGCCGCGTGTATCCATTTATTCGCTTTAAACAAGAAAAGAAAGTATTCAACAATGCGCTTACGGTCGAGGGGCTATCTAAAAGCTTCGATGATTTATCCGTTCTTAATAAAATAAATTTCTCTTTGGATGCGGGCGAACGTTTAGCCATCATTGGTGAAAATGGCATTGGAAAAACAACGCTTCTCCGGTGTTTGGTAAATGATTTAAGCCAAGACGATGGAACTGTGCGATGGTCAGATAATGCGGAAATTGGATACTTTGCCCAAAACCACCAAGGCGATTTTGATTCAAATCTTTCATTAATCGAATGGATGGAACAATGGCGAAAACAAGGAGACGATTTACAAACAATTCGCGGAACCCTTGGCCGTTTGCTTTTTTCCCAAGATGATATCAATAAACCTGTGAATGTTTTATCTGGCGGCGAACAAAGACGAATGCTTTTTGGGAAACTTATTCTACAAGAGCCGAATGTGATGATTTTGGACGAGCCTACCAACCACTTAGATATGGAATCAATCGAATCATTGAACTCGGCCTTAAGTAATTTTGAAGGCACCATTATCTTCGTGAGCCACGATAGAGAATTTGTCTCATCTTTAGCGACGCATATTATCGAATTAAAAGAAAGTCGTTTTGTGGAATATGGAAGTAATTACGATAATTATCTCCATAGTCTTGGTGTTGAATAGGCCGTTATAATTCGCCTAAAATTCTCTGAATATCATGGGGACTTTTGTCCCTATTTTGATGTATTTTCTTAGCGGAACACGCTTATGAAAAAGATAAATCATCGCCACACGCTTATTTTTGTCATATTGTCTCTTTGCCTTTATGGGCAAGATTCTTATGTGGGTTCTTTAAATTTTAATTATTCAGGTTCCATGTCTGGCGCTTTTCAATCGGGGCTTTTGGATACGCTTCCAGGTGGGGGAGCCTTGGTTGGTGCAGATTTGGACTCAACTTGGATTGTGGTTTCTGCTTTAGAACAAACCTCAGAAGATTCATTTAATCTTTTTCTTGCGTTCATGCAAGATACTATGCCTAACATTCATTCTCGCGTATGGTCTGTTGCGGATAATGATTTGGAGAATATCACATTTTTAATGTTGTATGCGCCTGACCTTGATTCAAGTTTTGTAACGGGATTTTCAGATTTATTTTCCGACTCTTCAGCAAATTTGGATTCAGCAAGCGTGGATTCTATTCTATCTGAGATGGTTCAAAATTTGTTGGACGTTTCATATATTTCAACAAGTGGAATTTTAGAAATATCCACCGTAAGCGATTCTGGATTTTCTGGTCATTTTAACGGCTCTTTTTTACGGGGAGAATTAACCTGGCCAATGGATATCATTACCGTTTATAATGGTTTATTTTCTATGGAAACGGCTGTTCCGCCAGCGCTTGACATTGAAACAATAAAACCCTTCCCGCAACAAATTTCATTGGATGCTCCCTATCCAAATCCATTTAACCCAAGAACCACCATTAGGTTTTCGGTAGTAGAGACGCCATTAATTGTGTCTCTACATATATTTGATATAAATGGTCGTTTGATAGAAACGCTGGTTCAGGGAAAAATTCAATCCGGAATCCATGAAATTCAATGGAATGCTTCTGGGCAAGCCAGCGGTATTTATTTTGCTGTCTTGCACGCTAACAATCAACAAAAAACTCAAAAACTAATTTTACTCAAATAATGAAATCATCAAACAGCAAACTCAGCCAATATGAAATTGTAAATGATTTTTTTCTGCTCAATTGGGATGACGGAACTGAATCCATGATCGAAATAAAACAAATGCGTGACCAATGTCCCTGTGCAAATTGTGCCGGAGAAAAAGACGCATTGGGGAATTTATACATTGGCCCGGAACAGAAAAAATCAGAAGCAAGTTACCTTATTAAAAAAATTGACCCTGTAGGGCATTATGCCTTGCGACCTTATTGGGGAGATGGACATAACACGGGATTGTTTTCGTTTGACTTATTGAAAAAACTCTCCACATCTTAAATCGCCTATATTCAAGCTTCATTCACTCATAAAACTAAAATAAATCTATGCAAAACACCTTAAGCTCATCCAGAAAAATTTTTTATGGCCTATCTATTTTTGGCCTCTTTTTTTCAAAGGAAATTCCGGTGCAAGATATTCCTTTGTCTGGAATTATTACCAATCCAAAACAGGAAATTTCTGGGATGGATTTATATCAAGATCAAGTCATTCTCCTTCCAGAAAATTTAGGTGGATATCTTTTTATGATTTCAAAAGATGAGATTTATGCGTCACTTAATTCAAAAAGTCCAGCTGCGATTGAACCTAAACAAATTCCGTTTCTGACGCCTGATTATTCAAAATCTATTCCTGGATTTGAAGGCTTAGAATCCATCGCTTTTGATGAAAATCATTTTATCATTACCTTAGAAGCAAAATCTGATGGCGACATGCACGGATATGTGGCTTGGGGCACCATCGACCCAAAAACCTTTGAAGCGGTGGTGCTTGAGCAAGACTTAATAGAATTACCTATGCCAACTCAGGTGAAAAACATGACCTATGAATCTGCCCTCATTTATAAAAATGATGCTATCCTCTTTTATGAAGCAAACGGGAAAAATATTCGGAAATCTGCGTGGCAACATCAATTTTCTTTAAAAGAAAAAACGACGACGAAAATTGCGTTCCCAAATATAGAATATCGTATTACGGATGTGACGAAATTAGATGAACAAAATCGTTTTTGGGCAATTAATTATCTCTGGCCTGGCGATAAAAAAAGATTAACTCCATCTGAAGATCAGATTGCTATAAATTATAAAAAAGGTAAAACTCATCAACAGTCTGAAGCGATTGAAAGATTGGTGGCGTTCGAAATTAAAAATGGAGAGATTCACTTAGCGAATCTTCCACCTGTTCAATTTGAATTAGATGAGGATGGTTCAAGAAATTGGGAAGGGATTGTCCGCTTGGATAAAAAAGGATTTTTAATTGCAACAGATAAATTTCCTGGTTCCTTTTTGAGCTTTGTGCCGTATCGTTTAAAATGAAAAAAATCTTTTTTCTTACGCTCCTCTCCTTTCTTTTTGCAAAAAATATTGAAGACAAACCTTATGTCTTAATGATTTCTTTTGATGGTTTTAGAGC
>JABHGY010000089.1 GCA_018671775.1 Fidelibacterota bacterium | reverse complement strand
TTTCTTTACCAGACCAACCAGCTTGATTATGCTCATCGTTGCAGCCGGTAGTTTCACGATTCCATTAATACAGGCTTATAAAACAAAAAAATAAAGGCTCAAAAATCCTTATGTCGCACCTAAAAAAACTAAAAACCTCAACGGAAAACAGATGAATCTCTCGACAAAACCCAAAAACCAACGATTCTCTTTAATCAAAGCGATCTTACCGCTTACTCTGACACAATTCCAATATTCCTTATTAAGCATTATAGCCTTATTTATCTTCATGATGATGAACCCTGTCTTTGCGGGGTCTTTAGAGGTAGAGAGTGCGTTTTCTTGGGGAAGACTTGTCATGACCCTAGCAGGAGGATTGGCTTTTTTCCTTTATGGTATGGAAAAAATGAGCGAGGGCATGAAAAAATCTGCTGGCGATCGAATGCGGAATATTTTATCTGCTTTAACCAACAATCGTATTATTGCTATGTCTGTAGGTGCCTTTGTTACCATGGTTATCCAAAGCTCCAGTGCGACTACCGTTATGCTGGTGAGCTTTGTGCAGGCTCAGCTTATGACGTTTGTCCAATCGTTGGGTGTGATTTTAGGTGCAGATATTGGGACAACCATTACAGCTCAACTGGTCGCATTTAAGCTGACTGATTATGCTTTAGTCATGATTGCTGTCGGCTTTGCCTTAACAATGTTTTCTAAAAAAGATTCTACAAAATACCTTGGGGAAGCAATTCTGGGATTTGGAATTTTATTTTTTGGCATGAAGCTCATGTCGGATGCCATGAGGCCTTTACGAACCTACTCCGCTTTTATTGATTTATTGAAAGGCTTAGAAAATCCCGTTTTGGGGCTTTTGGTTGGAACGTTATTTACTGCCTTGGTACAAAGTAGTAGTGCTTTTACGGGAATTGTCATCGTCTTAGCTCAACAGGGTTTGCTTACATTAGAGGCAGGAATTCCCCTCGTAATGGGTGCAAACATAGGCACCTGTATCACGGCAGCTTTGGCGAGCATTGGAACCTCTCGAGAGGCCAAGCGGGTTGCCATTGCCCATGTTATGTTTAAAATTGGGGGTGTGCTTCTGTTCATATTTTGGATTCCCTCTTTTGCTGAAATAATACGATCAATATCTCCAATGGCAGGTGGCAGTGGCATTGATAAATTAGCTGCGGAAACGCCACGTCAGATTGCAAATGCACATACTATTTTTAATGTAAGTCTTGCTTTCTTTTTCCTCCCATTCACCACTTTCTTTGCGAATTTAATTTTGAAAATATATCCTGAACGGGAGCAGGAAAAGGGGATTCAACCTGTTACGTGGCACTTGGACGATAAGGCCATCTCTACGCCATCTCTTGCTTTAGACTTGGCGCGAAACGAGGTGTCTCGCATGTCTAAAATCTTTGGGCGAATGTTAGGAGCAATCATTGAACCTTTCAAATCTAGTGATCCGGGGCAAGATAAAAAATACCCACAACTTTCTTTGGTTGAGGGAATTGAAATGCGTGAAGAAAAATTAGATTTTTTGGAAGAACGTATTGTTGATTACCTTCGAAAAATTGGACGGCAGGAATTGTCAGATCGACAAATACAAGAGGTCTATGGCATGATGTCTATTGTAAATGATATTGAAAGCGTTGGGGATATTATTGAAAAAAACATGATTCCTCTAATCGCAAAAAAATCAGCGTTGAATACGGACTTTTCGGATGAAGGTAAAGAAGAATTAGATATCTTTCATACAAAAGTCTGTAAGCAGGTGAGTCGATTAAAAGACGCTTTCTCAGAGTTGGATCCAGAAAAAGCACAAGCTATTATGACGAAAGAAGAAAAATATGCTGATTTAGAATCAGAATATCGCACTCAACACTTAGAACGACTTCATGAAGAAAGAAAAGAATCTATTGAGACGCATGAAACCCATATGGAGCTCATGGATTTACTCAAACAAATCAATGTTTACACAAAAAATATTGCTAAAACAATTCATTCCATGGGATCTAATAACTAGGCAATCACTATGAAGTCAATGAAACATTTATTTCTTTTATTGATAGCGCAATCGAGTATTCTCTTTGCGGGCGCAACGGATGAATCATCCATTCATTGGGGGTTTTTGGTGATGGGCTTATTTGGTGGCCTTTCTCTTTTCCTCTATGGCATGGAAAAAATGAGCGAAGGGCTAAAAAAGACTGCTGGCAATCAAATGCGAAATATTTTGGCAAGCTTAACTAAGAATCGCTTCATTGCTATGTTTGTAGGCGCTTTTGTTACGATGGTCATTCAAAGTTCAAGTGCTACTACGGTCATGTTGGTCAGTTTTGTTCAGGCAGAACTCATGACTTATGCCCAGTCTATTGGTATAATTTTGGGGGCAAATATTGGCACAACCGTTACAGCTCAGTTGGTTGCGTTTAAATTAACTGATTACGCTCTTCTCATGATCACCCTTGGTTTTGGATTAACCATGTTTAGTAAAAAGGAATCGTTGAAACATATTGGTGAAGCTCTTTTGGGGTTTGGAATTTTATTTTTTGGGATGAAAATCATGTCAAGTTCTATGAAGCCTTTACGCGAGTTTGGGCCTTTTATTGATATGATGCGCGGGTTGGAAAATCCGCTTTTTGGCGTTCTCATTGGCGCTGCATTTACAGCTCTAATTCAAAGCTCTAGTGCATTTACTGGAATTGTAATTGTGCTGGCACAACAGGGATTGCTTACATTGGAAGCTGGGATTCCTCTTATTTTGGGGGCAAATATTGGCACTTGCGTAACGGCGGGTTTAGCTAGCATTGGCACTATTAGGGAGGCAAAGCGCGTTGCTATTGCTCATGTTTTATTTAACATCGGAGGTGTTTTGCTCTTTGTGTCCTTTATTCCTCAGTTAGCGGAATTGGTCAGGTCTCTCTCTTCCTCAACTGTTGGTTTGGATGGAAGCATGGAAAGGCTTGCGGCTGAAACACCACGCCAAATTGCGAACGCCCATACTATTTTTAACGTAGGTGTGGGTTTAATTTTTCTTCCATTTACTGGCATATTAGCGAAGCAGGTATATCGCATATTGCCCCGTCTTGAGAGATCAAAAGGAGTCACGCCGACCACTTGGCATTTGGATGAGTCTCAAATCTCCCACCCTGCTGTTGCTGTTGAACTTGCTAAGACTGAAATGTCTCGTATGATTAAAATTTTAGGGCGAATGGTTGATGCCTGTTTTTATCCTTTTATTCACGATGAACCAAAACAAGATGAGATTTATCCTCAACTTACATTAATAGAGGGTATTGATATGCGGGAAGAAAAAATTGACTTTCTTGAAGAAAATGTAACAAACTATTTATTTAAAATTAGTCGAGGGGAATTGAACAACTCACAGGCAGAGGATGTTTTTGCTATGATGTCTATGGCTAATGACATGGAAAGTATCGGTGATGTAATTCACAGAAATATTGTACCGCTCATCCATAAAAAAAGTGGAATAAAAGAATCTTTTTCTGATGCGGGAAAAATAGAATTGGAAACATTTCATGTTAAAATAATGAAACAAGTTTCCCGTCTTCAAAATGCCTTTGACGATCAGCAAATATCATCTGTTGAAAAGGTGATTTTAAAAAGAAAAAAGTATAGCAATTTGGAAACACACTATAGACAATCACACTTAGAAAGAATTCAAAATGAACAATCTGAGTCCTTGGCAACCCACGAAATTCATATGGAATTAATGGATATGTTAAAACAAATAAATCTGTACATTGGGGATATTGCGAAGACACTTTTAG
>JABHGY010000088.1 GCA_018671775.1 Fidelibacterota bacterium | reverse complement strand
TCAATTGGCTAAAGACACTTGCGCAAAATTCCCCATCCATGATTTATTTTGTAAACATCGCATTGGAAAAGTTGACATAGGGGAAACCAGTCTCCATGTGGTAATTTGTTCCAAGCATCGCCAAGAAGGAATTGATGCCATGTCTTGGTTTATAATCGAATTAAAAAAACGTGTGCCAATCTGGAAATGGGCGATATTAGAAGATGGTTCTCGAATTCCCAGTAAATGTGAGCACGAACACTAATTCAATTTGAAATTGATAGGAAGACTAATCCAAACGCCTACGTTATTTCCTTTATGTTTGGCTGGTATCCAATCCACAGCTTTGATGGCTTTTTCTGCCGCTTGATTTAATCCCGAATTAGGAACGCCCTTCAATATAATGGTTTCTTTTACTTTTCCAAATTCATCTACAAAAGCTTGAATAATCACCATGCCTTCAGTTCCTTCAGCTTTTGCTTTTTTTGGGTATTTCGGAGAGATAGAAGACAAGGGTTGTGGCGGAACATCATAAGGAACAGATTTTGCATCGGGATGACTTTTACTTCGTAAGTCGGTTACATATTTTTTCCCATTGTCAGTTAATTGAGAAGTGGTAACGTATTTATTTGCAAAATCATTTAATTGTTTAGCGAGATCGTGGTATGCCTTCTGAGTCTCTTCTTTTTCAATTGGTTTATCTTTTAATAGATTTAATTGGGCATCAAGTCGATCTAATATGTCCCTTTCTTTTTTTGTAATGCGATTTTCTGTTATCAATGATATCTCTTCGAGAAGTTCGAGTCTTTTTCCTATGGCAATAAAATTTCTGTCCGTTGTTTTGCTCACATCAATTTGTTTGGCAATCTTCTTTTCAAGCATTTTTACATATTCAGCTTTTATTTCAGGTGGCATTTTGTCAACTTGATCAAACGTGGCACTTATGGTAAGAATTGAATCCTTTCCATTGGGATCTGTGCTCATTGAAACAGACCAATCCTTCATTCCTTTTGATTTTTGGAGCAAACGCTCTACAAAATCGGGCATTGTTTGTTCGATTTTTGAATGATTGAAAAAACTTTCAATCTCCTGAAATGTGGTACTTGGTTTTATGTCTATACTTTCCATGGACAAAACAAACAATAATCCTTTATTTCTGTTCTCGTCGTAAAGAGAACCGATGGAAACGGATTCTCCACTTTTGACTCGAACTTTTTGGTATTTTGATTGACTATAACTTTCATCATCTTTTCTTGAAATCCGTAATGCAAACTCGCCGGTTGATTCATTGATGGAAGAAAAAAGAATCTCTGCATTGTAATGTTCATCAGCATAATCAGGTGATAAACCACTAAAGATGGGTACTCCGTTATTGATGGATTCATTCGGAATAAATAGTGAATTCCATTTCATCAATCCAAAAGATTTAAAATGTTTAAAATCATATATTTTAGACAGTTTTTCATGAATCTCTTGCGTAGTATTTACCGTATTTTCAATTTCTTCCATACTAATATGTCCAGAAAAAACAGGGAAATCTAATTGAGATCCATTTCCGCTAATTTCAAATACAGCTAATTGAACTTGTACGAAAATCTGATCCTTCCCTTCTTTCTTATCACATGAAACAGCAAAAATTAGCATAAGTATTAATAATCGTATTTTTTTCATGGTTTTATCCTTTTGTTAATTTTGAAATAGGTTCAATCCAAATGGCGGTGTGTTTCTCCATCATAATGACAGATTCCACTTGAAAAGGTTTGGGTTCAATCTGTTTTGGAAAGAGAAAGATTCCAAGCAAAACACTCATGACTCCCACAAGACCCATAGCCCAAACCATAGAATGGCTTTTCGGCTTAATGGCGTCCATAACAGAAGCTTCTAATGATTGGATGAGATGAGGCGGAGGAGACGCTTTCTGTTCTCTTTCACAATAATCTTCAAGTCTTTTTTTATGTGTCATAACCCAATTTCCTTAACTTATTTTGTATATTTGTTTTTGCTCTTTTCAAATGAACGCGTGCCGTGGCATCACTGCAATTCATTTTTTCGCAAGCTTCTTTGGATGAGAATCCTTCAATTTCCATTAGAATAAAAGCCGTCTTTTGTTTCCAAGTACATTCATCAATGCATTTTCGAATGATGTCTGAATCTACCTGATAGCTGTCCAATGATGGTTTTTCAGCTACAAATAGTTTCATCATTTGATTTCGAATTTTTCTCTTTCGATAATCTGAGCGACATTGATTGAAATGGATTTGATATAACCAAGGTTCAAATGCTTTGCTGGAGTCGAATTTGGATAAATTTTTATAGAGGGATATAAACGTATTTTGTGTGATATCTTGTGCTCCATCCCAATCGTGGATAAAATGATAAGCGATTTTTAGCAATTGTTTCTCATATTTTTGAATAATTTGGCGGAATCCATCTGGGTTTCCATTTAGAATATTTTGAATGAGAAATTCCATTTCTATTAAGTATTATGCTTGTCAGACTGCATTTGTTTACATGGAATATAAAAAAAGATGGCTTTACGAAATAGCCATAACAAAAAGACTTAAGAAATGAATTGAGACATACTTTGGGCTAGGTTAGGAATTTTTTTCAAAACGTGTTTATCTTGTGTAATAAGGGGTAAATCTAATTCCATTGCTAAAGCAACAAATTGAGCATCGTAAGCACTAATTTTATATTGAGTAGAAATGCTTAATACATTTGCAAAACTTGCTTCTCTTTCAAATTTGGACAATATTTTTTGAATACTTTCAAAGTGGTAGATTACTGTATTCAATTCTGCTCGCTCTGTATTAACCAAAGTTGCCAATATGTTTATCAGCTCATATCTCCATAAAATCGGAACAATCCAATTTGGATCTTTTGCAAATACCTTTTTTGCTCTTTCTGTAAATGTGCCATTTATAATAAGATATGCAATCACATTGGTATCAACGACAATCATGAGCGACCAGATCTTTTCGCACGATTTATAAAGGCATCATCAATGGGTTCAGAAACAGAAAGTGGTGGCGGAAATTCAGACGTGTATTCACCATTTTGTAGGACAGTCTCTAAAATGTTTATAATCTCCTTATTCATACTCCGATGATGCTTTTTAGCTCGGTTTTTTATTTTATTGTGTAATGCAGATGGCACTTTTTTAATCAAAATATCAGACATGTTCAACCTCCAAATATTAAAATAATATACTAATTATAGCAAATATATAGCATATTGTGCAATAAAAAAGAAAATGAGTTTTGATAAATCTGTATTTGGATGAGGGTAAAAATCCGTAATTTCTTCTAAGTCAATAAAGAATTTTGATAGATGCCGGTGTAACTCAGGGGTAGAGTAGCTCATTCGTAATGAGCAAGTCGGTGGTTCAATTCCACTCACCGGCTCAAACAAAAGGGAGCAATTATATCAGTTCCCTTTTTTCTTTTATACGCTTACCATTGTTATTACAGATTATTTATAGTTTTATTGATGACAAATCTAAGCGAGCGAAAATCTTGAAATGATAGAAAAAGAGAATTAGATTTAGGTCGATATGGAATCTATAATTAATCTTCTCACATCGAATCCGACCTACATGGCTGTTGCTGTAATATTGGCACTTTTTATTGTGGTGGGCGTGGTTAAGAAAATTATCAAACTGGTCCTGTTTGTTTCTGCTATTTTTATTCTATACATTGCATATTTATCTTGGGCTGGCCATGACATTCCAAAGACGACCGCAGGATTAAAAGAATCAGTTTCCGAATCGATTGAATCCATCAAAAAATCCGCATCAGAAAGTTTGGAAGAGGTTAAAGCCTCCGCTCAAAAATCTGTTGAGGAAAAAGTGGGTCAAAAAGTTGAAGGTCTTTTCGATGGAAAATAATCTGCCCTTAACAATAAGGTAAGTCTAAAAGGCAGGGAAGATTCATGTTTCAAAAAGATTTACTCAAAGATAAAACAATTATTGTAACAGGCGGAGGTACCGGATTAGGGCTTGCCATGGGAACCCGTTTTTCAGAATTGGGTGCCAACCTAGTCATTACCAGTCGACGTCAAGATGTCTTAGATCAAAGCGCAAAGGCAATTTCAGCTGAAACAGGTGGAAAAGTATTGGCTATTTCTACCGATATTCGTGAGCCGGAGCAAGTGCAAGCAATGGTCAAAAAAACGGTAGATCATTTCGGTGAAATAAATGCTTGTCTCAATAACGCCGCAGGAAATTTTATTTC
>JABHGY010000087.1 GCA_018671775.1 Fidelibacterota bacterium | reverse complement strand
CTTTTTTATCGCCCGTGACTAAAACACATTTATACCCAGCTGATTTGAGAGACGAGATTGTTTCTGCTGAATCGGGACGTATGGCATCTTCTATTTCAAAAATGCCAATGCATTCATCATTTAAGGAAAGGAAAACAGGTGTTCCTGTTATGAGTAAATCTGTTTTGGAATCAGTAAAGGATGCGCTTCCAACTTTGAGTATTGCGCTTCCATATTTCCCTGAAATACCTTTTCCGGGAACAACTTCTATTTCTGTAACAGGATCCAATCCCATTTCTTTTTCTTCAGCAAGTTTTACAATAGATTTTGCAAGGGGATGAGTGGACTCTTTTTCCAATGATGCAGCCATTCGGATGAGATCATTTTCCATAATTCCGGATGTTTGATGTATTTTTTTTACCACAGGTTTCCCTTGCGTGAGCGTGCCTGTTTTATCAAACAAAATCATATTCACTTCATTGAGTCTTTGGATGGCGGCACCATCTCGAATCAATATACCATTTTCTGCGCCCAATCCAGTTCCCACCATAAGAGCGGTAGGTGTGGCGAGCCCAAGAGCACACGGACAGGCAATCACTAAGACAGCAATCGAAGCATAAATGGCCATTCCCATGGGTGATAAATCCAAATTTATCCATGGAAGAAACTCAGAAAAAATCAAAGCCAGTTGTTTCATTTGTGTAGGTAATAAGAGCCAAATGAGAAAAGTCAAACTTGCCAAAATCAATACCACAGGCACAAAAATGGAAACAACTTTATCAGCAAAAACTTGGATGGGAACTTTGGTCGTTTGAGCATTTTCGACCATTTGAATCACTTTAGAGAGAAATGTTTCAGATCCGATTTTTGTTACTTTTACTTTAAGTGTGCTATCAGAACAAATAGTTCCACCAATGACATCATCGCCAATATTTTTTGTAACGGGAACCGATTCCCCTGTTACAATAGATTCATCTATCGTAGCCCTGCCTTCGGTGATAATTCCATCTGTAGGCACAGCTTCTCCCGCACGAACAATCATAATTTGTCCCACCACCAAACTCCGAACATCAATCTGGACTTCATTTTTTTCCATATCCAAAACAGTGGCTTGTTTTGCCCCAAGACTCATAAGTTTTTGGATCGCTTCTGATGAACGTCCCCGAGCTTTCGTTTCAATATACCTTCCTGTTAAATGAAAGGACATTATCATTCCAGCAACGCCTGCAAATGAGTGAATTTCGATATAATTTTTTATAAGTCCCGTTGAAAGTGCAGCTAATGATCCCAGAGCAATAAGCACATCCATATTTGGTGATAAATGGATTGCAGACTTCCAAGCACTTGTTAGTGTTTCTCGTCCAGGAAAAAAACAAACGAATGCACTTAAAATAAAAAACCCTAATTCCATTGATTCCATGGATGGCCAAGCAATTCCTGTAATCATGTGGATGCCCATCCAAATCATGGCTGGGAATGTGAGCATCCAAGCCCATTTCATATTCTGGAATGATTCATCCACTTTTTCGTCTGTTTTTTCTTGAAGATTAATGGGTGTGTCTGATTCAAGTAATTCCGCGCCATATCCTGTTTTTTCAACAGCGGATAGAAGGTGTTCCGAATCTATAGCTCCAGTTATGGTCGCTTTTTCTAGCGTTAAATTGACCACAGCTTCTTGAACGCCTTCCACTTTTCGCAAGGCACTTTCAACGGAGCCAACGCATCCGGCACAATGCATTCCTGATATTTTTAATTCAATTGATTTTGTCATGAAATTTGTTCTATTACACTGTTTTGTGTAACCACGCCTTCTTTTAAAACGCGAGCATACCAACCACGTCTGTGCATAAGTTTTTTTATAAAGTCATTTATTTTTGTTTCACCAATATAGGGAAGCACAGATAAGTTTTTACATGGGTCACATTCAAATGATATTTCAATAATACATTCGCCAATTTTGTATTTTTGATTCAGCGATAAATGAGAATGGGGGATTCCTGAAGTTGTGAAATTCTCTCCTAAGTCTCCAGGCATTATGGGCCAACCTTCATTATTTAATTCATGAATAGTTTCAATCGGATAGACCAAAACAGCCATGTCAGGATTTTTGTCTTTTTTTATTGTCCGAAAATTATTGTAATCCCCTTCTAATCCTAATTTTGAAACATACACACTTTTGACAGAAGTTTTAGGAATTCCATGCTCATTTAGTGTTTTTGGTTTCACGTTAATTTGAAATATGGTTTTCATCATTTTCCTTATTAGAATTTAACCAGTAATATCTTGAAGAATCCAATTGTTATATTGGGCTAATAATTGTTTTGTTACCGTTCCCACAGAACCATCTCCAATATTTCCCCCATTGATTTGCGTAACAGGAATAATGCCCGAACCACT
>JABHGY010000086.1 GCA_018671775.1 Fidelibacterota bacterium | reverse complement strand
TTGTTCCAGTGTGAGCTGGCTGTAGTGTTTCATTTGTGCGCCTCATTTTTGTCGGTGGGAAAGTGCAGAGCCTACAGCGGCTCCGCTTTTTTCACAACCAATCTTTGAGTTGCACTTAAGAGTTGAATTCAGGTTATTAATAATATCTTTAATTAAATTTTTATTATACTCTTCCATTATAGGTTTTACTGCAGAATAAGGTACAGAATTGTTTCTTAAAGAAGGTGATGCTAACATAAATTTTACTAAACCAACAGCACCTAAACCAAAACCCCCTATCATCATAGTGTATCCTAAATTACGTTCTTCTTTTGGCGTAACATGTACATTCCCTATTAATGACCCACCAATAAAAAATAGTGGGACACTTGCTCCCATCATAAGCAGAGAATTAACTACTTTTGATTTTGATTTTATATATTCTTCCTTTATGTTTTTAGCTTCATTTTTATATCCCGCAATAGCAAAAAATTCATATTCTGTAATTTTATTTCCTAAACCTTTGTGTGCAGTCCATTGATTCCAACTTTCACTACCATAATTATTACCAACAACTCCACCTAAAGTTTTTTGAACTATATCAATTGATAATTTATTTCTATTATATCGCAATTTTTGTTCAGTATTTAAATCATCAATTGTTTGACCGAGACATATACCAATACAAAGCATTCCTACGATTAGATATTTTTTCATAATAATCCCCATCTCCAAACCTACACATCATCCCACAAACAAAAAACCCCTGCTCCATCCAATATTATACGCCAACTGTCTCAACCACCGGTCAAACACCGACTATTAAATTTTAAGCTATTTTTTTATCTCTGTATATTGTATTATTAGACCACTTACAGGATCACGAAAAAAGTGAACATTGTCCTTTTAAGCCATTGGCCGTGAGTTCGAGTCTCACCCGGATCACACACAAAAAGCCCCTTTTCTCGACGAGAAAGGGGCTTTTTTATTGGCCTTTATTTAGACACTCTCGATATGACAGAAAAAGACACAAATTGATCGATTTATGAAAGCCAAGAACTTTGGAAATCTCTGTTTGACTATATCCTATTTTAAGCATCGACTTAACTATGTATTTTTGTTCTAGCGCGAACTGGCTACCTTTTTTTGATTTACATAGTAAAGTTTTTTATTTATTTTATAAACACCAGTTTTCTGACAGAATGAAATTCACCAGCAGAAATGGTGTAAATATACATTCCCGTAGAAAGCATTTTCCCCATGTCATTGGTGCCATTCCATCGAACAGAATGATACCCTGGATCCATTTCTTTATTTACCAGTGTTTTTATGCGTTGTCCCATAATATTATGTATCTCCATTCTTACCTGAACACGCTCCGAAATATCATAACGAATGTTTGTAACAGGATTAAAGGGATTGGGATAACTTTGATGTAAAGCAAAGGTTTCAGGGATACTTCCTTCATCAATGGATAACATTATTTCAAAACCATTATACTCGTTATCAGGCAGAACCGTAGGTAAATTATAATTTGAATTTGTTAAAATTGCGTAAACAGCCGTATCTTGTGCCTGAACCAATGTTGGCGTATTTAAAGTCCACTCATCACCAATTTCATCCAGACGCCCCTCATAAGCCTGAGCCCCAAGAATCGACGTCAACGCCCAATAAGTATATTCCGTTATCATGCAATCGTAGGTACATGTTTCATCATAATAAGAATACCATGCACCTTCTGGATATTGAGATGGTATTTCTACAAAATATCCTCCACGAGCATCATCCATTGCATTTGCAATTTCTGAGCCATGCGCCTCACCAAAAATATTCGGATATACAATGGCGTATCCTTCATGAGTAATTAAATGAAGCACTTCTTCTAAAGAAGCATCAAAAGCATCATTCGTCGAGTTTGCATTAAAATCAGGATGGGTCTCAAAACCAAATAAATCTTGAAAATGTTCATGGTTTGGAAAATCATAATTGGAGGATTCAGCTTCATTTTCAGTATTGTGCATTATTAATGTAGCGCCAACGCTGATTAGTTGATCAACTACTGCTTGATTGTCAACCACACCATCTTCATCATTATCAAGGTATTGTGCCAAAATTTTCCCTGCATGAATTACTTTATTTTCAGGTGTTTGCTCTGATGCTAAAATTTGAACGCCAAATATATTTATTTGTTTTGGAAAAGGCTCCGCTAATACTATTGTAAAAAATAGCACCATTGAAAATAGAGTTGTTATCACTTTTTTCATTTGATTCTCTTTTGAATTATCAATGATGTTTTTAATGCCTGCTTAAATTATTTAAGCAGGCATTAAAACTAATATATTATTTGAGTAAAATCATTTTCTGATTTTCGCTATAATCACCAGCTTGAATCGTAAACAAATATACACCGGCACTCATGGGTTTTCCTTGGTCATTTACCGCATTCCATTTCACCGCTTTAAATCCTGCCTCTTGTGTTTGATTCACTAATGCCTTTACTTGCCGGCCTAACATATCATAAATAGTGACTTTTACAAATGCTTGTTCAGGTAAATCATAACGGATTGTGGTTTCAGGATTAAATGGATTCGGATAGTTTTGATATAAGGCAAAAGTTTCTGGCATCATTTTATCGCCAATAGATAGCATGGCACTAATATCCCACTTTACTTCCAAATACTCTGGTGAAGCATCTGTCGTATCCGTTCCATCTGTAGATTCTACAGACCACCACCATGTGCTTGTATCCGCTTGTGTCGTGATTTGATCATATACATATTGATAAGACAAATCTAAAGATGTATTCGTGGTTACAGAATCTCCACCAGTCCCTACACCGGGCTGAACCCAAGCAAATGTGTATTCAATTGCGTCTCCATCAACATCGGCTGATGCACTCCATTCAAAATGAGCTAAGCCCGTGCTAATATTATCTTGAGTTATGGATATAACAGCATTTGTCGCACTCAAATCAAAACCACTTGGAGCATCGTTTACAGCATTTACCGTGACCGTAACCGTTGCAGGACTTGAATCAAGATTGCCATCGTTTGCTTTGTATGTAAATGTATCTGTCCCATTCCAATTTTCATTGGGCGAATACGTAAGACTTGGAGCTGTCCCTGATATTGTTCCATTGGATGGAGCATTTACGACACTAAACGTGAGAGCATCATCATTGGCATCCGAACCTGTGAGAATAACAGCAAGGTCTGTATCTTCATCTGTTGTAGCTGAAATATCATCAACCGTAGGAGCTACATTGGTAGTTCCCGATAAATTCATAGTAAGCGCAATTGTGTCTACACCCATATTATGAGTAACGAATAAACTGCCTGTAAATACATTTGCATCCAACCCTACAGCATTAAAACTCACCTGTATAGTTTCTGAAACATTTGCATCCACGACTCCAAGGGAAGGAGATGCGGAAGCCCAACCTTGAGAAGATTCAACCAGAACATTATCAATCGCCCAGCCATACGCCCAGTGACCATCATCATCTGAATGAAATCGAATATGGACAGATTGCCCAACAAAATTTGACAAATCGATTTCAACATTAGACCATGTTGGTCCATTTCCTATTGATTGTAAAACGCTCCAATCTACACCATTTGTTGATATTTCTACCATACCAAGATGCGTGGTGCTAAATTGTTCTGGGGGCAAATAGGAAGCAAATTTTAACGTGGCAGATCCTGCCAAAGTCAAATCTAATACAGGCATCATTAACATATCTACGCTTCCATCGCTACCGCTACCACCAGCATCATCATTTGCATAGGCATAATTTCCATCAAAGTCTGGTGGTGTAAAATAAGTCGTAGATGTTGCACCAAATCCCCAGCCGATTGCATTTGTAGATGAAGACCATCCTGTTGGAATACTTCCACTGCTAAAGTCTTCAAAAAGAATAGTATCACTTTCTAAATCATTAAAGGCAAATCCAATTTGGTAGTTCAATACGGAACCTGCTTCACCTGTATTTGAAATGGTAAATGATTCATTCGCCGTCGTCTCAGGATTCATACTAACCGTAATAGCATCCGTACTAATCGATGCTACCGGTATTTTTTGAAAACCATCGCTAGTAAATAAGCCACGACCATGCGTCGAAGCTGCCACTAAATTATCCGCACGAATTTGAAACATATCGGTTCTTACATTGGCTAAACCAGTGTTTGATGGAAGCCAATTTGGAGAAGCTCCATTAAAATCAATGCTATTCCAAACGCCTAATTCGGTTGCGAGTAAGACTTCATTTCGGTTTGTGGGATTATACACCGCCCATCGAACAGGCATATCCGGTAAATTTCCCTCTTTTTC
>JABHGY010000085.1 GCA_018671775.1 Fidelibacterota bacterium | reverse complement strand
TTGTGCAACTAAATCTGTTGCTTCTGCTTCAGGGTAATTCACATCAACCGTAGGCACAGTGCCATTATCCATCACTTCAGAAAAAGTAAAGGTAGCGAGTGTATTCGTATCTTCATATCTCACTAAAGAATCTCCATCAAATGAGATTGCGCATGTGGGAAGACTTAAATCAATTTCTACTGTTAAGTCCGCTGTGCTTTGTCGTGTGTTTCCAGCACTATCTGTAGCAATGGTAAAGAAGTAATAAATCCCAGAAACTAAAGCAGAAGTGGAATCAGTTACCGTTTCTACTGCAGACACCAAGGTTTCTGCTATTAAACTTGTATCATTTGCGCTGGTAATCATATAAAGAGATGCATATTCCCCCTCAGTCAAATTATTCGAAATAATATGAGGTTTATCATCATTTGTAATATTGTCTAAAGAACTTTTTCCCGTGTCCCAAGCTGTTTCTAAATCAGGTACATCTGGCGTAAGTATGGGCTGCTGAGTATCAATCCTCACAGATAATGCTTCACTTACGAGTGAAACGTTTCCTGCTATATCTCTTATCGCATAATATATGAGATAAGGGGTCGTTGCATTCGCTAGAGGTGTAGTCATTATTAAGGTGTCTAAACTACTCTGACTCATTCTTATTCCACTATCAAACTGCCCACCTGCACCTTGTTGTCCATCGTAATACAAAATAATAGAATCAAGCGTTGTGGGGAGACCCGTCAATACGAAAGTAGGTAAAGCAACATTCGTAATGTCGTCTAAAGATGAAATACCTGAATCAGATGCATCTATTAAATCAGGTGCTGATGCTGGTGTGGGTGGCGTTGTGTCAATAACGATACTTAAGGTCGTTGCAGATGCAATCGATAAATTCCCAGCTAAATCTTTAACTTTAATCAAAATTTGATGAGTATTATCACTTAAACTATCTGCAGTTATTGACATAGTTGTCGCTGTGATTTCGATTCCTTTATCCAATACATCATCAACGTAAAGATAAAGGGAATCATCTGCTGAGGCGAGATTTGTGATCGAAAATTCAGGCGTATAATCATTGGTTAAATCATCTGAATTACTATCACCCGAATCAGAGGCGTCCACTAAATCAATACCAACACCAGAAACATCCGGTGCATCTGTATCCACTGTAACCGTAAGAGCGGGAGAAATTGCTGATTCATTTCCTGCCAAATCTTTGGCTGTAACCGTATAATCAGCTGTTACTGCACCATTCACAGTAATCGTTTCAGAAGCTCCTGTTATATCTAATGAATCTTGAACAACAGCATTTGCGAAAATATACAATCGATCTCCATTTGAAAGAGATCCAACAGCAAATTGTAAGCTTGTTTCATTCGTAATGTCGTCCGAATTGTCTGAACCGCTATCCGTTCCCGATGTTAAATTGGGTGCATCCGGTTGGACAGGAGGTCCTGTATCAATCTTCATGGTCAAGCCTGCACTTGATGACGATAGGTTTCCTGCTATATCTAATACTTTATATGTAATGGCTATAATTCCATCTGCCCATGATGAAGAGGCTTGAAGTGTGTCTAAACTGCCTTGGCTCATTCGTAATCCACCATCTAACACACCATCTTTAAATAGAAGAATAGAGTCAAGGGTACTTGGGAGGCCTGCAAAGATAAAATTAGGTTGATCCACATTTGTCACTTCATCTCCTAGAATAAAGCCAGAATCATCCGTATTCATTAGTATAGGCACAGTTGAAATCGTCCAGGGCGTAGTGTCAATGGTTACAGTGAGACTCGTAGATGCACTGGACCAATTCCCTGCCAAATCCTTTGAAACAACTTTAATATTTTTCTCACCATCGGCTAAAGCTGAAGATGTTAAAGATAAAGTAGCTCCTCCCGCCTTATCTCTTGCCGTTGTATCACTATTATTGATGACGAGATAAATAGAGTCGGTTGCCGTTAACCCAGTAATCGAAAATTCAGGTGTGTCATCATTCGTTAAATTATCTGTATCACTATCTCCCGAATCTGATCCAACCACCAGATCTACAGCCACGCCAGACATATCCGTCGCCGTTTGATCAAATGTAACACCATTTGCGTCGCCTACCAATGCAGTTTGAGCTGAAGCGCCAGCATTTCCTGCACTATCTTTATAAGTAATAGAAAAAGAAACATCTCCTTCTGTCTCAGAGGATGTCATATCATAAGTTGCAGACCAATTTTGTCCATCGACACCTGCAATAACTGTTGGGCTTGCCCCTGCAATGCTTACGGGCGTTGGTTCTTGAAGATTGTCATCAGCCACAAAGGTAAGTGTGATTGTATTCCCAACAATGGCCAGAGTATCACTTACATCATTATTTGATGCTAACGCAACGCTCGTAAGCGTTGGTGCTGTTTTATCATAGGTTACATTGTTCCCAGTCGTAATCGATGTAACAGTTGTTCCACTATTTCCTGCTAAATCAGAAAAATCGATACTAATTGCGACCGTCCCCTCCGTATGGGAAGCTAAAGTTTTTGTAGCCGTCCATTGTGTCGCGTCTGCACCCGCTGCAACAGTCACGCCAGTCGTAGCTCCTGCCATTGAAACAGAACCAGCCGTAGAACCAATTTCTTCTGATGCTACCAAAGTTAAAACAACGTCTTCATTCTCTTTGGCATAATGGGCAAAACCCGATGTAGTGGAAGCAATAGAAACGGTGGTTAGGGTTGGGGCAGTCATATCAAAGCTTACACTTGAACCATTTGTGGTACCACTTACATCGGCTCCAACATTATTTGAAAAATCTTCATAACCCGTTATTGAAAATGTAATCGCTGATCCATCGAAGGCATTATCCGAACTGGACATAGTATAAGTTGCTGTAAATTCTGTATCGGAATCGCGAGATACCGCTGCCGCATTACCCGCAATGGTCACACTCGGTTCCTTTCCACTTTTTATTAATTCACTGGCCGTGATTGAAACCGTAATAACATCGCCGACTTTCGCTAAAGACGAATTCGCATTATCTGACACAATAGAAACAATGTCAAGCGTCGGCACATCTTTATCAAAAGAAACACCGCTTCCATCAATGTCATCAATTAAAGCAATTACTTGTGTTCCAGTATTCCCAGCTAAATCAGTAAAATCTACAGTAAATGAAATCGCTGCAGTAGATGCCTCATTACTCGTCATCGTATAAGTAGCCGTCCATTGTGTCGCGTCTGCACCAGCTGTATTCGATGCGGTTTGCCCTGCAATTGTAACTGTCGGCGACTGAATATCTTCCAAAGCAACCAAGGTTAAAGTAACAATATCTCCAACAATCGCAACTGTATCTGCAGAATTAATATGATTCGATGCAATGGAAACCCGTGAAAAAGTAGGTATTACCGCATCCACCACCAAAGCTTTATTGTCGCCCAAAGAATTGGCATCTCCAGGATTCGCTAATGTTAATACAGCATTATTGCCAACTTCATCCTTAATTGTCCCACTATTTAAAGCTAAAGAACTATTATTAACATAATCTAAATCTGCAGATAGATGGTTCGTAGCAACTGTATAGGAAAAAGTGAGAACGTTTGTCCCCGTCCCACTTGAATAATCAACTACCGCATCTGATCCACCTGTTTCTAAAGTCAACTGAGGCGTACCTGTAACGATGACCGTTTCAGAAAAAGTAATATCTATTGCAATAACATCATCTTCAAGGTAGTAACCATTGTTGTCTGCTGAGCTTACGGAGGAAACTGTTGGCGCACTTGTATCTACAACTAAATTGGTATTATTCCCTAATGAATTCGCAGCACCAGGAGAAGCAAGGGTTAGCGTTGCATCATTTAAAGCTCCATCCTTGATTGTTCCTCCGTTTAAGGCCAAAGAACTTGTGGCAACATAATCCAAATCTGTGGCAGTTTCACCTGCACTGATGGTATAGGTGAAAATTAAAGTCGTAGATCCTGACCCACTGGCATAATCTACCACAGCATCTGATCCACCTGTTTCTAAAGTCAACTGAGGCGTTCCAGTGACGTTCACAATCTCTGAAAATTCAATGTTAACAGAAATACCATCACCTTCGTTATATGTTCCATTTGCAGTTGTACTTGTCACATAATCTACTGTTGGAACTGTCGTATCAATAATAAAATTCTTATTATCTCCCAACGAATTTCCAGCGCCTGGCGTAGGCAGTGTTAAGGTAACATCATTTCCGAATGCATCTTGAAGTGTTGCCCCATTGAGAGACAGCGAATTTGCATCCACATAATCTAAGTCGCTCGCAGTTTCACCAGCAGAAACGGTATAATTAAAAATAAGATTGCCTGAACCTGTCCCGGAAGAATAATCTACAACAGCATCTGAGTCACCTGTTTCTAAAGTCAATTGAGGCGTTCCAGAAACCGTTACATTATCATCAAAGGCAATCGTAATTGCAATGATATCACCTTCTTTATAGGAGCCATTTGAAGTACCCGAAGTTACATTACTGATGGTCGGCCGAATACCATCTATAACGAGCGCCTTATTATTGCCCAAAGAATTTCCAGCACCAGGAGAGGCCAAAGTAAGAGTCGCTTGATTCCCAGCTAAATCTTTTATGACTCCTGTCAGAGCAGTCGTGCTAACATAATCAAGATCCCCACTGCTATGGTCTTCTTCAACCGTATAAGTAAATGTTAATTTTTGTGTAATGTCTCCAGTTCCACTCGTATAAGAAACTGCTTTATCACTATCTCCTGTTTCCAAAGTAATTACTGGCGTACCTGTCACATAGACAACTTCATCAAATTCAACTGCAACAGGGATAATATCATCAATTTTTTTATTTCCATTTGTGCTTGCATCTACATCAGAAACAGTGGGTGGTGTCGTATCAATGATAATTGCTTGATTATCACTAATGGAATTAACTTGCCCTGGTGTTGCTAACGTCAAAGTGGCCGTATTTCCCGCCAAATCTGTAATACTTCCCGTCAAAGCATTTGTGGCTTTATAATCAAGGTCACTCGTAGTTTCTCCAGAAGAAACGGTGTAAGTAAAATTAAAGCTATTCGTTGTAGTTCCACTAGTATAATCCACCACGGCATCCGAAACACCTGTTTCCAACGTGATTTGAGGTGTTCCACTTGTCACATAGACAACTTCATCAAATTCAACTGTAATACCAATTGATTCATTTGCCATATAGCTTCCATCAGTTTTGCTACTAGTTACCGATGAAACAGTAGGCTCTGCAGTATCAAGAATAATACTTTTATTTACGCCTAAAGATGTGGGGTTACCTGGTGCTGCTAAAGTTAACACAGCATCATTTCCAGGGACATCTGTAATATTTCCACTCAATGCACTCTGGTTTGTGTAATCCAAATCAGATGCATTATCGCCATCTGCCACTGTATAAGTAAAATTCAAAGTTGTGGATCCCGTACCATTCGAATATGAAGCATTTTGATTGCTACCATCCATATCTAATGCTAAAGTTGGTGTTCCGCTGGTTACGGTTACAATTTGATCAAAAACAACTTGTATCGTTATTGTTTCTCCATCGCTATAAGAACCATCAATCGTAGATGCAGTTACATTACTAATCGTTGGTGCTATGCCATCAACGATAAATGTTTTATTCTCTCCCAAAGAATTTGTTTGCCCAGGAGTCGCAAGCGTAAGGTCAGCATCATTACCTGCAGCATCTTGAATTGAACCTCCATTTGTAGCTAAGGAAGTGGTTCCCACATAATCTAAATCATCGCTCGCATTGCCTGAAGCAACAGTATAGTTGAAAATTAAATCTCCACTTCCTGCATTGGAG
The DNA here is from genome assembly GCA_018671775.1 of Fidelibacterota bacterium. GTDB lineage: Bacteria > Fidelibacterota > Marinisomatia > Marinisomatales > UBA1611 > JABHGY01. The sequence goes on along the minus strand of JABHGY010000085.1, from coordinate 1,434 downwards.
CTATAATCGACTAGTTCATCAGAACTACCCGTTTCTAACACAATCTGTGGCGTTCCAGTAACGGTCACAATTTCAGTGAATGAAACTTTAATAGCGAGAACATCACCAATAATTTTTATAGCTGCATCGCTGGTGGCAGAAGTCACCTCTGAAACAGTTGGCGCTGTTACATCATAATAAAAATAATCTGCATCACCTGCACTAGCTGAAATACTTTCATAACCATTGTCATCTGCTTGACATGTGACCTCCGTATTTCCACCAAATGCATCATCTACAATGTAAAATATGATTTTTTGTCCATTCGTCAAGGCAGGAAGTTGAGCATCTGTAATTGAAATATTCATTGACGTATTACTGTGAGTACCCGTTGCTAATTGAGTTTTTGTTCCACTATCGATTTTATATTTTATAACATAAGTTCCTCCATCAGCAAAACTGCTAGTGGAAATACGAAAACCACCTGTCCCTCCGTTGTATGTTTTCGAGTCATAATTATAATAACCAGAGGGCGTTCCTTCTGTACTCACATCATGCTGAGTTCTTATCGTCGCAGTTTGAGCAATTAAAAATTGCGTCAATAAGATTAAAATAAACAGAAATGGAGAACGCTTAATCATATAATGGGATTGAATCGTGAGATGTGTTTAAAGATTAATGCCAAGCAAAATAACACCATCCATCCAAGACCCATGCCCCAACTTGGTATCATTACTCGTTGAAAGATTTAGTGCTTCTGTTGTTCTAAATCCAAAACGAAGGTCCAAAAGTCCAGCGATACTCAAGCCATAAGAGGCTTCCGCCATAAAGCCAAAGGAGCCTCCAATCATTCCGGTTCCAATTTTTACTTTCCCAGGACCGGCAGGGAAAACCAACAAACCTAAGCCGGTTATCCCAGAAGCCAATTGCCCCATATTCGGCGGCTTGGCTCGTTCGAATTTGAAAGTGCCTATTTCTGCTCCAAATCTAAATTTTACCCCCAAGACGCGCATAAGCATGGGAAATTCAAAACTGAGTCTTGCATCTACATTTGAATTATAATCCTGAAGCGTTGTATTGACAAAACGAGGAGACGATACGGCAATATCAAGCGTATACCCTAAACGATCTGCTTCATCTGATAATTCTGTATCCGAGGCTTCATCGTCTTCATACTCGTCATCTTCATACTCATCGTCTTCATACTCATCGTCTTCATATTCTTCGTCTTCATATTCTTCGTCGTCGTATTCTTCATCGTCATACTCGCCATCTTCATACTCGCCATCTTCATATTCTTCATCATCAAGATATTCATCATCATAGTCCTCATCATCAAATTCTTCATCGTCGAAAAAGACTTCAACATCATCTTCGGAATCTTGACCATACGTAACGTTAATCGGCATAACAAAAAAGAGTAGGATTAGCATCCAACTTTTAAACAACACGCCA
>JABHGY010000084.1 GCA_018671775.1 Fidelibacterota bacterium | reverse complement strand
CAAATCGTTCTCATCTAATCCTGCTAATAATTTTGGTACATCATTGGGATCGTGAGATAAATCTGCATCAATCTGCACCATGCGTTCATAAGCATTATCTAAGGCCCATTGAAATCCAAAAAGATAAGCCGTCCCCAAACCTGCTTTCCCTGGGCGAACTTCTAAAAAAAGATTGGGATAAATTTTCTGCAAAGCACGCACCACGTCAGCTGTTCCATCGGGAGAATTATCATCCACAATCAGTAAGTGATAATCTGGATTTATGCCGAAAATAGCTTCAACGAGAATGGTGATATTTTTTCGTTCGTTATACGTTGGGGATATGATAAGTGTTTTCATTTTAATAAAATTATTTTCTGTGATTTCTGAAAATGTTTATCACTTATTCTAGATTGTGCTTCCAGACGAATAAAGTACATCCCAGAACTAACGGTTTCACCTTGTTCATTGGTGCCACGCCATTGGGTGATGTGGATTCCTGCAGTTTGCTCATTATCTGTAATGGTGCTCACCAATCGTCCGGAAATATCAAAGATTTGCAGTTTGATTCTGGAACGTTCCGGCAGTTCATATTTTAGGGTTGTGATTGGGTTAAAAGGATTGGGATAATTTTGGCTCATGGAATAAATACTCGGGATGATTTGTTTTTCAAAGTAATCCACATTATTTATATGCCTCTCTCCTAAAAGCCAGGCCGCAATTTCTGAGGCAGATGATTCAGGATAGTTTTCTAAAATAAAGGTGTAGTTGCTTTGTGCGAGTTCTGTAAGGGATTGGGTTTGTTTTGGTGCATCGCCCAAACCATTATTTTCCATGAGTTCATAAAGAATACCTTGTTCAAGTAAAACATGTGCTTCATTCTCGGTATTTTCTACAATTTCAGCTAATGTTATACTTCTATCAATTGCATCATCATAATCTTCTAAATGTGCTTTTTGGGTAATGCTGTAATCATAAGCTGCTATGCCAATGGGATAATCAGGATATTCAGAAAAGTAATCCAATAATTCATTATCTAATTCATCATCGTTTTCCAACCCTGTGTAAGATCTTATAATGCCATAAAGGGCATTCACAGAAAAGTCACCATCCGGTTCATCCGAAATAACTGACTGAAATAATGGAAGCGCTTCTGTAAAGTTGCTGTCTAATTCCAAGAGTAATGCCTGTTCTAATTGAGGTGGAACCAGATCTTGATCGGAGCCGGTTGTTTTTGCCAGTGGACCAAACAATCGATCTGCTGTGGGGTCTGTATGAATTGATGCTGTTGCAATTGTATTCATATTTTCCCACCAATTCACATCTGCATAAACAAGCCGGGAATTATTCAATATATTAAAACTATTGTCATGGTTAATAAAATGATTAAAGCCACCATAGGTTTGCCCATTTATTTCCCGGTACATTCCAAAGTTCGGACGGCAGTTGGCATCTATCCTTACGGATGCAACCCCGTTGTTCTCAAATACGTTATTCACTGTTGGACTATCTGTTGGATGATTAGCAATAAATCCTGCCATGCTTCGGTTAGATATTTTTACACCATAAATTCCATTATTCTGGATTGTATTATTGCGCAGTTTACTGTTTGAACGATAAGCATATATACCGTAATCTCTATTGTCTGAAATAAAATTATGAGTAAGATATGGAGAAGAATAAAGAAGTTGAACACCCGTCTCATTTTTTGTAAAAGTGCAGTGGTCAATTGTAAAATAATCTGAATAAATTAAATTTAAACCCGTTGTATTCTTATTAAATAATGTTTGGCTTATATTTCCGCTCCCTTGAGATATATTCAAGCCAATTCTTGCACCTTTTATTTCACAGTGGTTTAAGTTTATTTCACCCCAATTTTTAATGCCAAACCAATAGTCATTATCATACTCGTCTTCTGTGGCAGGTGCAAAAACGATTGGGAATGTTTCAGTCCCAACCGCATTCAAGGTTGCACCCTCTGCAATCATTAAATGTGAACCCGGTGTGAAAAATATTCCTGTACCTGGTTTAATGGAAAGGGTAGCACCCGATTGAATGGTTATGTTGCCTTCAACCACAATACTGCCGTTCCAAACAGTGTTTTCTAATATATCTGTTTCTTTATGCTGGAATAATGACAATGGCATAGATGGATCACCATATAAAATAAAACCACGACTCATCCAAGTCCTTACGGAGACTTCTTCCTCTAAAACAATTTTAGACTTATGACTTACTTCTCCTGTAATAATACTATTTTCATTATAGACTATATTAAAAAACCTTTTTGATAACTCCTGACATCCCCATTGTTCTGTAAGAATTGTTGGTGCAAAAGAAGAAATAATACCTTTATTAGGAAGAAATAACAAATCTCTAATTAGACTGAAATCGTCATTAGGGAATTGTGTTCGCCCGATATTACATGACATTCCATTCAAGAACGGGTACTTCCCACTGTTTGTTAATAAACTAAAATTGCTTTGATTTTCTGTATCTTGCGCCCATAAAAATCCACCTAAATGGTTGGGACCCGCTGAAGTCCCCATATAATTTATTAGTGCCACTCCGTTGTTCATTTTACTCATTATTTCATTTTCAAAAATTATTTCTTTTTCACCGCATTGATAAAATGCACTTGTTTCTTCTAATAAATTTGTAGCTTTTATAAAATATATTGAGTCATTTATTTCCTCATAATTTATATAGTCAAAGACTGCATCATACATCTGATCTAATCTAAAACCATCACAGTTGGTAATATCACAGTCAAAATCTTGACTCAAAAAAATGCTGTTTTCTTGCCAATGATTGTAAAATTTAAATGTGGAATAATATTCATTTAATTTTGTAATAAAAATATTCATTTCATTTTCTGTTCTTGCTGGTATTCTGCCGATTGAAATTCCATTTAGCCATTCATTATTTTCATCCCAAATATATAAATCATCCGTTGGGATTTGAGTTTCTCCCCAATAAATAATATCATGGGTTTCATAACAAAATGGTATAAAATTGTTTTCATCATCATTAACAATATTACTTTCTGTCCTTTGAGAATCACCTGCATACCCTTTAAAGCCCAATGTGCCGTCATAAATTGTAGCACCTGCACCGGCCAAAAGAACATATTTTACCTGCACTCCTGTAGAGTAAGCATCATAAATAAAAGCACGTATGTTTTCATTTGTGGTTACGCCATTTTCCAATTCCTGGTAAACCCCAACTTTAAATCCACGTTCTGTTTGAAGATCAATTAAATCATCAATCCACTCTCCCGATAAAGTTGGATGAGTTATAAGAAGATAATCAGATTCAGTAATAGGGTCATTCCCATAAACATGAGATACAACTATTACAAGCGAGATGATAGTTAGCATATAGTTTTTCATCATTTCCTCTCCTAGTTTTCAAGTGTTAATTGATAAGTTTTGATTGTATCTGCAACTCTCACAGTTACCTCATTTCCGTCTCCAGATACAGATAAATAACCAGCCATGTAATTAGACAAATCAAATTCACCAATGTTGATGAGTAAAAACGGATTTTTTGCATTGCCATCAATGGGATAAATGCCTAAATATCTTCCACCGCCTCTTCCACTGGGGTAAGAAAATAATACATACAATTTTTCATTCTCGCCATTATAGGTAAATTGTTTTACTGATTGTCCGCCACTAAACTTGAATGTATTTATAAGTTCTCCTGTGAGTAAGTCATAAACAAGAATGGAATTATAATTATAGGATGAAATAAAATATTTATCATCTTCTGAGATTGTTTGAAAGTGGTTGCCAAAGGCGCCTTTTATGGATGGATAAAAAGCAACCACACTCCCGATTCGATTTACTATTTCTAAATCTATAAGTCTATTACGGTCTTGTCGAACCGGTTTAATAATACTGAAATAGTTCCCCGACATTGAAAACCCAATATATCTGTGTTCATCCCGACCTACCAGGTCTATTCTTTTTTTCCACAAAAGATTATTATTCCCATCAATGACTGCCAATAATTTTTGTTTTGGGTAATTCAAAGCTTCAATTTTCCCATTAAGTATCATATCTTGATTATTGAAATTATAATATACCATTGCACCACCACCCCAAGGGACACCAGGGATATTGTCTATTAGTTTTATAGGCTCCCCGTTTGGATGAATTATCCAAATCGCATTATTTCTATACTGAAATTGTCTTCCATCAAGAGTAAACGAAGCAAGGCTTTGTCCCATAGATCCATCATAATTGTAGCTATGTATTAAATTTCCGTTTAGATCAAGGACAGAAACTTCTAATGAATCATGCAGATTATCATCTGAATATCCGGTCTCGGAATAATAGTGTTTAGCTGTATCTGCGATGGTTACTTCTCTTTTGCTGATCATACCCAAATTTTGGTATAAATTAAAAAATGTAGCTTTATTGCTGTTTTCGTTTACATTTCTTCGCTTATTTGTAGTAACCATTGTATTTTCTACAAAATAGCTTTGGTCCGAATACCGATATAATTTATTTGTAGCTTTGCGCTCATTATTCCTGATAGTTTCTTTTCTGACCATTAGCTTTCCTGATTCTTCAAATGTGGGTTGTCCATAGCCTACATTTACTGTCTCTTCTGGTAGGGTGTGTTCATAGATCAATTGAAATTCGCCCACTTCCGGTAATGTTTGAGAAAAGGATGACGTCAAGAAAATGACTGCACTTAAAATATATTTTTTCATTCTAAAACCTCTCAATTAATAAGCTGATTGTACAATTTCAATTACCCAAGAATGGTCAATGGTATTTCCTTGAAAATCTTCAATTTCCACCGTAAGAGTGTGGGTGCCCAGCATGGATTCATCATGATAAAAAGCACCTTGGTAATTTCCTCCGGCGTAAGGTGAGATATTATTGGTAATAAAATAGCGTACAAAATCATTATTGGTGTATGGATCTGTATCATCACAATCGGTACTGCAATACAAATAGGGAACTACAGCATTGGGATAAACCAATTCGTCTAAAATAACATCTTCAACCCAGTCATTATCATCTATTTTGTATCGAATCCTTGCAAGACCGCCCCGATAATCTTCATGAATTATGTCTTTAGCAATTATCACAAAATCAACATCCCGATCAATTTGGTTATGTTGAATTACAACATTGCTGGTTCCATTCTCTAATATAATTAATCCACCCTCTTCATTTGAAAACACAGGGTTTTGTCCATCGCCATACCATTGATTTGCAAATCCGGTATTATCAAGTATTTCAGGATGATGTGGGTTAATGGCATAACTATTATCGAATTCATAAGTCCAATCTTCAAAATGTAAATGGGAGTTTGCATAGTTAAAAATTGTTGATAGTGGTTCTAAATTATTGGATGTTGTTTTCTGATAAACCCAATGTCCTATATTTACCTGGTTCACATGTGTGTAGACGAATTTTCCCTCAGAATATCCTGACTCATCGCTGACTTCAATTTTAAAGCCTAATTCAAATAGATTCTCAACATTTGATACTTTACCGGAAGAAACAGGATAAACGGGTTGTCCTTGAGGCTCTAAAATATCCACACCCTTATGTGTTCTAGAACCATCTCTATATTCATTTACCACACTACTCAATGGTGTTGTCCCCTCTATGGAGTCAACAGGCCAGTTGTAAGATAGGATTGTCATATTTTCAACCCATCCAATATCATCTAATTCAGTGTTATTATTTTCCGGATTTTCATTTTCAGTTTCATCAATATGGAAATATAATGTATTCTCGCCATAGACATAAAGTTGTGTATTATCATAGTATGAAATTTGGAAATAAATAGTTATTTGTTCTTCAGGGCTAAGTGGATAAATCTGAAATGTATAAAAATATTCACTTTCTGATGCAACATTATTGATATTGACACTTAGCCAAGTAAAATCAGAATTTGCATTCCCGATATTTTCTATAACAACTTCAATGTCATAAAACTCATCTTCATATTGGGGTGAGCCTGGGGTAATTGATATGGAATTAAAAATAAGATCAACAAAAGGTTCTTCTTCCTGAATTGTTAGGCTTGAATTTATTTCGTGAGGCGTATCACCATCCATATCTCCAGATAAATGATAGTTAACAGTTATGTCGCCTGATTCATAATAAGGGACATTAACCTCAATTATAAAATTGTAATCGTCAGGTGGGAAATCTCCATACCAATCATTATCATCCCCCCACTCCACTAAATTGGAATTAATCGTGGCAATTTTATAATTAATATCGTCTGCATTGTTAATTGCCCATGAAGAGGGAAACGTCATACTTATATAGTCAACATATTCATCATCAGAAGACTCAATATGTAATGAAAATGAAATTTCTTGAGTTAAGCCAGCTATATATTCATCATTTGTACTTATATATGACCCGCTAATATCTGTATTGTCTGAAAATAATGTCCCGGTAGTTAAAATTATTACAAACGTTATCAAACAAATATTCTTAATAATTTTTTTCAAAATAAATCGCCATCTTCAATAATTCCATCTTGTTTAGGACAAGCTACAAATACGAGAAAATATAGGATTAACGTGCATTTATTCATCTGATTTGTTCCTTATTTCAACAAGACTATTTTTTGTGATTTGTTAAACGAGTTCTTTCCATCGCTAGCAATGGCATTCATTTTAACAATATACATGCCACTTGGGACTTTCTCTCCAGCATCATTTAAGCTGTTCCACTGAACCGAATGATTCCCAAGTGATAATTGTGCCTTTGTAAGTGTCTTTACGATTTGTCTCATGATATTATAAATGGAAATTACAACGT
>JABHGY010000011.1 GCA_018671775.1 Fidelibacterota bacterium | reverse complement strand
TTCATAAAACGTATCCACATCTTCTCTTGCCATAATTTGAGCAAAAACCCGTGGACTAAAATCGTAAAACCGGGCAGATGGACATGCAGCCACACAAATGCCACATTCATAGCATCCATATAAATTGTGATCATAACGCATGTCATCTTTCACTTCTTTGAAGAGCTTTAATTTCTCTTCATAAGGGACATCCATGTATTTAGCATCTGTATAAATTGACATCTTAATTCCTATTTTTTTTGACACGAAGACACGAAGACTCTAATTGAGTTTTGATATTTTTTGACCCCTTTGTGTTTCCCCAATAACAGGGGAAAATATTTGGTTTCATTTCAACTTTCATTTCTTTGTGTCTTTGAGCCTTTGTGGCTATTTTCTAATTCTAAAAAATCTTTTTCTAATTGGTCGACTTTCGGTAATCCCACAATCCGTTTTATTTCTATTTCATTTTTATAAAATATCATTGTTGGAATTGTTTTGATTCCCACCTTCTGCGCTATTGAAAGCCCAGTCTTATTTTCCAATTTGACCGTTTCCAAATTTAAATTGCCATGAGCTTCAGATAAAGCCCACGCCATCTCCACAGCAGGACCACATCCCCCGCAAGCAGGATGTGTAAAAATACGAAGAGTCATTTTGGCCAAGGCACATCAAGGCTTTGTTTTAGCCTTCAAATCCTTCACAATGGATGCATTCACCCATTTCTTTTTCTGTCATATAACCATCAAATCCAGAAATTGCATCATCACCCATAACTAATTCGCCAGAGTCGCCATCATAATCAGTTGGCTGTATTCGAACAATCCACCCTTGTTTATATGGACTCCTATTCAAAACAGTAGCATCACTTTCTACAGCATCATTCTTGGCTACAATTTCTCCGGCAAATGGCGTCTTAACTGGCCCGACCCATTTCCCACTTTCAACCGTGGCAATGCTTTTGCCTTTTTTAACTGATTTTCCCACTTTTTTTGCACGGCAATGAAGCATGGCTCCTGCCAACGATTGGGCAATATCTGTCATACCCAAATCAACGGTTCCATCATCATTTTTTTTAATCCATACATTAAAATCCACATGATATTGAAGATCATCCGGTAGCATACAATTTTTTAATTCAGCCATAATATTCCTTTTTACTAATAGGTTAATACCATATTACTATCGAGACCTTCATCTGTCATGAAGGCAGCGCCGACAACGCCATCACATTCTTCAATCAAATCTTCTTCTGTCATATCATGAAGTTGAAGCGCTGCAGAACAAACATACATTTCTGCATCTGCTTCTTTTGCATCACGAATAAAGTCCATAACTGATTTTCCGCCTTCTTTCGCATATAGCGCATCAGCTTCACCTTTTTTCATAAGTAGCACACCATCAATTTGGAAAATGATCATTACTTCATTATCCATGGCAGCAGCAACACTTGCCATATAGAAAGGTGTTGCGCATCGTTGTGGTGTTGCTGGCCCCGATGTAACAAATATGGTTACTTTTCCGTCTTCTGACATTTTATTTCCTTTATCTTCTATACAAATAATTGAATATCTGCATCTGCAGCATATTCTAAAAAGGTGGCCGCCCCACCAACATCTACACCATCAATGAATTCTTCTTTTTGAAACCCAAACACATCCATGGTCATTTGACAACCGATAAATTTGACTCCGGATTCCAAACACATGTCTCTTAATTCTTCAATGGATGCCACGCCTTTATTTTTAAATGTTTGTTTCATAAGGCCAGTAGCCATTGATTCAAATCCAGGCATATTTCCCATCAAAACATTTGGCATTGGCCATTCAAAATCTTGAAATCCTTTTGGGCCAAACGGCATTTTCATGGGCATAGCCGGATTGGTTGCAGGCGCTACTTTTGCCTTAATATCCTTTTTAAGTAATGTTAATCCATAGAATGTGAAAAAGATTTGAACTTCCATATCCAATGCAGCAGCCGTGGATGCCAAAATGAATGGCGGGTAAGCCCAATCTAATGTTCCTTGGGAGGCAATTAAGGCCATTTTCTTTTGTTCACTCATAATAAACTCCTCTCGAGATTATTTTTATTTTTTATTGAATTATTTTAAAAGTATTAAGATTTTTTAATAAAAAATGTATAAATACCATCTTCAACATTGTGAGACAGTAATTCATTCCCTGTTCGTCTAGACCAAGCATTCATGTCATTGATTGATCCTGGGTCTGTAGCTTCCATTTTCAAAACTTGACCCACATCCATCGCATCTACCTGTTTTTTAGTTTTTAGGATAGGTAAAGGACAATTCATTCCTTTACAATCCAGCTCCTGATCATATGTTGTATCGTTCATGTGACTCCCTTTTAGTTGTTTGGTATGCTAAATTCAAAATCCCATTCGCCGGAATCTAGTTTCGCCTGGACTTCGCTCATGCAGTTGAGAATTTTGGTTATAAAATTATTGGCCAAAGAATAAAAATAGCGTGTGCCTTCTTGACGGAAAGTGACAATATCCCTATCATGCATCACTTTTAAATGTTGGCTTACAATCGGTTGATGCATATTCAAATCTCTATGAATTTGCCCTACCGTTTTTTCTCCATCTTCCAAAAATTCTACAATCTTAATTCGGTCCGGGTGACCTAATGTTTTTAAAACACGGGCTGCATTTTGGATAAATTCTGGGGAAATCTTTGTTTGATTGCTTACCATATGGCTGGAAATATAGTAATTTTACTATATAATACAAATACTATATTTAGATAAATAAACCCCA
>JABHGY010000010.1 GCA_018671775.1 Fidelibacterota bacterium | reverse complement strand
TTTGGATCGCCTCCTTGAATCACAAATCCTGGAATTACCCGATGGAAAATGCTCCCATCAAAGTATCCATTTTCAACATGGAGCTTAAAACTTTCTGCATGTTTTGGTGCGACTTCATCATAAAATTCCACCACAATATCTCCAAATTTTGTTGATATTACGGCGACTGCTTCATTACTGTTTTTCATTGTACAACTCGTGGTTATGGTTAATAAAAATATACCCATTAATATGTTTTTCATGCGATATGTCTGCTCCCTGGTTTTTGTATTGGAATGGCTTCAAGTTCTGCCGGCACTTCATCTGGGGCAAAACTCAAACTTTCTAAACGTGTTACTGCAAATTGATTTGAATGAATTTGCGCTTTTCCGTTGCTTCGGTCGACTAAAATGCCAGCACCTGCAATTCTTCCGCCAGCATCGATAGCCACCTGCATGGCTTCCTTCACGGATCCGCCGGTCGTTACCACATCTTCCACGACGAGAACGATCTCATCTTTCTCAACATAAAAACCGCGTCGAAGTTTCATTTTTTCTTCTTTTCTCTCTGTGAAGATTGTTCGCACGCCTAATTGTCGCCCTACTTCCGTTCCTAAAACGATACCACCCACAGCGGGCGATAGAACCACATTAATTTTGTCGTCTCCAAAATGATCAGCGATGGCTCTAGAAAAAAGGGAGAGATATTCTGGATACTGCAAGACTTTCGCACATTGAAAATAAGACGCACTATGTCGCCCCGAAGTCAGAACAAAATGCCCCGATAATAAAGCATCTGTGGCTTTAAATATTTCTAATATTTCGTTTTTTTTCATATCATGATTTCCTGCATTTGTTTTACGTAATTTTTAGCGGAATTTCGAATCGCATCTACACTTAAATCACCAGCAAAATTAATACTTCGAGAAACATTAATGAGTCCAATTCCCTTGTCATTCCCAAAACGAAGACTCGATTTCAGATCGCCACCTTGTGCACCAATACCTGGAATCAAAAAGGGTAAACCTGACGTAATTTTACGAATTTGTTTTAATTCTTCAATTGCAGTGGCGCCGACAACCAATCCCACGTTATCGTTCTCATTCAAAGTCTTTGCCCATTCTGCCACCGCAATAAATAAAGGTTTTCCATTTGATTTTATATTTTGAAAATCCTTAGCGGAAGGATTGGAAGTTCGACATAAAATAAACACGCCTTTTTCTGGACTTTGAATAAAAGGATCAATGGAATCTCTACCCATATAAGGACTTAATGTAACGGCATCAAATCCATAATGGCTAAAAATACTTTCCGCATATTGTTCCGCTGTGCTCCCGATATCTCCTCGTTTTGCATCTGCAATTACCAATGGTCCGTCAGGAATAAAATCAATTAATGTTTTCAGCCATACCATTCCTTCTGCACCCCATCGTTCAAAAAAAGCAAAATTAGGTTTGTAAGCGACCGCTAAATCAGAAGTAGCTTCAACTATTTTTTCAGCATGAGCCTGAACTTGTGCGAATGATGTATTTTCAGGAAATCGTTCTGGGGAAACATCCAAACCAACACAAAGCCAGGATTTGGTTTCAGCCATTCGTTTTTTAAGACGTTGATTAAAGGAGCTCATAGACTTGTAATTTACCAAATTGCTTCTCAAAGATAAATTGATTTCTGTTATAACTCTTATTTCTATTAAAAATAAGAGAACGATTCAAATGAGATAATTCTTAATTTTGTGTCATGAGAAAGCACGATTTACGAATAGTAGAAGAATCTACGACACGGGTCATTGCATCAAGTGGCAATTTTCAAATCGAATATTTCGAAAAAGTAGGAAGTAACGATTACGAAAAATTGATACAAATTTCAAAAGCCTTAGCTGAAGAATATGGCAAAATGGCCATATTAACCCATGGGACAATTCAACGTTATTTTAATCGAAAAGGCTCCCTCCCATTTATTGCACGATATCGAGGTGAAATCATCGGATATATTATTGGCGTACAATTGGAGGCCTTAGATAAAGAAACGTGGGCACGGACAGATCCAAATTTTGGGAAGCACAATACACTTTATACTTATGCTTTTGTCATGAAAAGTGAATTTAAAGGCAATGGTTACGCAAAAATGCTAAAACGCGTTTATCTTAATTGGGCTAAAAAACAAGAAACCCTACAATATGTTACTGGACATGTAAAATTGGGGATTTCTTCTAAATTTAAAGGAGATATTCAAATCATTAATCGTGTAGATAATTGGCAAGCTACGGGTAAAACCTTTGAATATTATCGCAGGAATATCGATCCGGATAATCTTCATGTGAAGAAAACAAATTAAATTTTATTTTTTATCTGGAAAAACCAAACTTCCCACAATCAATGCTAGAACAGAAATGAGAATAGCAGGTAAAACTTCATCTACCGAATTGTAGAATTGCTCGGGAAATATATTTTTTATCCACGATACTTCTTTCCATAATAAGGTCATCGTTGTTCCAGAAATGATAGAAGCAACAGCACCGACTGAAGATGCTTTTTTCCAAAATAATGCCGCTACTAATGCGGGCGTAATAGCTGCCCCATAAATGGTGTAAGCGTACAAAGCGCGTTCAAAGAATCCAGCTGATTTTGCAAATTCTATGGACACAATATACGCCAAAAATCCCAGCCCTAAGACCAAAAGACGACTGAGCAAAACCACCCTCTTTTCATTGGCATTTGGATTGATATATGTCTGATAAATATCTCGCATCAATGTTGTAGCAGGCACCAATAAATATGAATCTGCTGTGGAAATAATAATGCCTACGATTGTGGTCATCATCACTGCACCTACAAATGGAGGCAAAAACGAATGGGCTGCATAAATCAAAACATGGCGACCATTTTCTGCATCTGGAATTAAACTTGAGCTCACCCAAGCTGAAGCAATGATCAATAGTTCAATTATTACAATCGCAAAAACCAAAATTCTTGTGGCTTGCGTCGCTCCTTTTGCATCTTTGCTCGCAAAAAAACGTTGATACATATTGGCATCGCCCAAAACCAATAAAAAAGGAGGTAAACAAAAATTAAGAATATCCAATCCAGAATAAACCCCAAAAAATTGCATGTGATTTGGCTTTCCCATTTCGCCAAAGGACATTTCCATTCCAGACCAGCCACCTGCTTTTATCCAAAAGATTGGGAATGCAATCACTAGGACAATAGTCATCAAAATGCCGTTCGCCACATCCGTATAAGCAACACTGACCAATCCAGCTAACATTGTATAAGCCACGATAAAAATGGCGGCAATAATGGTTCCCGTTTGTGCCGAAATGAGCGCATCTCCATTTGCGTCGGTTAAAACGGTTGTGAGGACAGCGCCACCTGCATTATACTGATAACTCACAATGACCATATACGCCATAACCAAAGCAATCACACTCAAGATTCTCGCAACAGAACCATATCGATCTCCGATAATTTCCGGAACGGTAAATTTTTCATACGCTCTTACTTTTCCTGCAATTTTTGTTAGGAGTATGATACCGAGAATGCCACCCAAAGGAAGCATCAATGCGGCGAATCCTGTCTCATAGGCTTTTCCAGCATTTCCTAAAATGGAACCGGTTCCAATCCACGTGGCGAGCATAGTGCCCACTAAAACCCCTGGACTTAAACTTCGTCCTGCAACTGCAAAATCGGATTGAGTTTTTATTTGTCTTGATTTATAAATACCTAAGCCAATTAAGGTCAGCAGATACAGGGAAAGTGTGATGATATAAATCAAGGAATTAGATCAAGATTATTTTTTGATTATTTGATAATCTAAAGTGCCTGAAAAGACATTGGTTTTTAAATCGATTTTTTGAGGATAAGCAAACCAATCTCTGAGGCTATCTTTTAATATTAAGGAACCATCTCCGCTGATAAAAAATGACATAAGTAAAGTATCTGATGCTGTTAATAGTGTAATTGAGGAAGAGTCGGTTGCTGTTCCAGAATAATTAATACGTAAAGAGGTATGTAAGACTGAGTTTGAATCTAAAGTCATATTTAAGCCATAAGACTCTTCTGTTGAAAATTTATCTGCAAGTAAATTAATGGAGAAAAAATCTGATTCATTCACAATGGCAGGAATATTCTCTAATAAGCCATCTGTATATTCTGGTGGATCCACACAATTGGAAAAGACCAAAATTAAAATCAGTCCTAATATATTTGTTTTTTTCATTTATCTATTACTTTCGTTTCGTCATCTTGACCTAGTTGCAAATCATTAATTTTTTCCATGGGCTTTTCAAGTGCTCGCATGCGGGGACCTGTTAAAGATTCAAAATGACTTGTTGCAGTCCCTATTGTTTTTCCCAATGATTCTAATTTTTCCACAAATTTTATCCATTGTTCTTGAAATTTTCCCACTTCAACTTGCATTTCACCCGCCTTTTTTTCCATGGCAAAATTTGAAACAGCTTGACGAATCAAAGATAAGATTGCGTAAAGTGTAATGGGCGAACACATTAAAATTTTACGCTCTAAAGAAAAATCGATTAAATCAAGATCCTCTTGATTTAAAAAAGCATAAATACTTTCGTTCGGAATAAAGAGCAGAACATAATCAACAGTTCCACCTTCTGGATTGATATAGCTTCGTTTCGCCACTTCTTTCACCCGATTTCGCACATCTTTTAGAAAGGCTTTTTTCTCCTGATCTTTTTCCATATCACTTTCAGATGCGAGATATTTTTCATAATGGGCCAGTGGAAATTTTACATCCATATTGATGATTTTATCGTCAGGAAGAAAAAAAGTAAAATCTGGACGATCTGAGCCGGATTGGGTTTGTTTGGCGTAGTTAATGCCTTCTGCCAATCCAATGAAACTGAGAATATCCTCAACCATTCGTTCGCCCCATTGTCCCCGGGCTTGGGAGCTGGAAAGAATTTGACGAAGTTGAGATGTGGTATCCGCAAGCTCGGACATGCCCGATTGAGATTGTTCCATTTGTCCTTTGAGCTCACCAGTACGTTTATTCAAATTTTCCAATTGAGTTTTCATTTCTTTCAAAGATGAATCAATGAGTTTTTTCTTTCCATCCAATTGTTCATCGGAAGTTTTTAGATGAGTATCTAATTGGTTTTTAGCTAATTCCATAAAGGTGGATTGGACTTCTCCAAGTGCCTCTTTAGATAGATTTCCGAAAGCATTTTTCATTTGATCTGCATTCGTTTGCATGGCATCCATTTCTTTTTGACGCATAAACCAAATTGCAGCTCCACCCATGGCAAAACCAATAATAAAAAGAAAAATACCTAATCCAATGCTCATATTTACACCTACGTTATTTTAATAATACAATTTTTTGAATCTCTGAAAATGATTTAGATTCTATTTTGACAAAATAAATACCACTCGAATGGCTTTTTCCACTCCAACGAAAATGGTGAATACCTTGCTCTAATTCACTTTCTACCAAAGTTTTTATCCAACGACCTTGAACATCAAGAATTTGTAGAGAGATTTTCTCACGTTTTTTTAAGGCAATTTCAATGGTCGTGTTCGGGTTAAATGGGTTTGGATAATTTCCGATTAATGAAAAGGATTTTGCTTGTTTTACTTGTTCGTCAATATTTACAAAATTTCCTTGGAGACTTCTAAAAATAATATCTCCACTGTTCGTAAAATCTGTCCATACAACATAAACGCTTGCATCGGACCCCACAATCATACGCGGATATTTCTGTGTAGCCGCATCCACTTCTTCTGTTAAATTATTCAAATCTGTCAAAACAGTATCACCATTTCCTAATCTTCCATAATAAATATCACCAAAATTCCTTGAATCTTCCCAAATAATATGGGTGTCACCATTTGGTGAAAATCCAACGATAGGATGATCTTGATTGATACCTGTTTCCGCATCTAAATCTACTAAAATACTATCACCATAGGAGGATCCATTATCATGAGATACTTTAAGATAAATTCGTGTATCATCAAAATAAGGCGCCATATATACCACAGCTGTCATTTGTTCAAACCCATCAATGGAAGGTCCGGATGAAGGACAATAATTAATATGGAAATTATCTCGCGATATTTGCGTTAAATGTCCCCAATCTGTATCGCCTTCTTGAATCGAAACACTAAACATATCTCTGATGTTATTATTGTTATTTCTAAAAGCAAGGATTTTTGAATTATTCTCTAAAACATGAATATCTGCAGCACAACAATCACACGGTTCTTGATCTGAAAAATTGCTGGCAATGACTGAAGAGGAGAATGATGCACCATTATCCGTCGATTCTATATAATGAATATCATCAAAATCTAGAGAATGTCGGTTATACGAATAATAAATCACATGAATATGACCATCAGCGCTGACTTTGATTTCTGGATAAATATTGAATTTTGCTGATTGCCCAATAGAGGCAGATGAAGTCCATGTTTCACCTTGATCTACAGATTGTGAATAATAAATATTTGAATTGGTATATCCATTTCGTTCATCTGCCCAAATCACGTGAATTGTATCTCCCCAAACATCAATTTTTGGGCCACTATTTCCAATATGAATAACAGAATTCAAATGATCATTCACTTGATTCGGCTCAGAAAAAGTAGAGCCACCATCATCTGAATATGAAAATTGTATATTGTATCCATTCGAATTTTGAAGCCATACACTATACAATACCCCTTCTTGGTTCATAGCAATATCTGCTTGTGAATTAACGCCATCTCCTGAAATAATCATGGATTCAGATAAATTTTGCCCAATACACAAAGACAAAATGCTGGATATTAAAATTGGTTTTTTCATTACTCTCTCCTCTTTTATTGAATAAGAGTAGAATAAGTTAAACCATCAGTATAATTAAATCCTAATATGGATATCCTTTTATTCTTTCAGATTACTAAATTATACATTCAATAAATCCAAGACTAAACGAACACCCCAAGCGGTGGCACTGCCTTTTGGCTCAATGCTATTTGGCTTTCCGCCCCAAGCAGTTCCAGCAATATCAAAATGGACCCAGGGAATATCCTTACCCACAAATTCTTTCAAGAAAGCCCCTGCCGCGATTGAACCAGCTTGACTGGGTGCACCCAAATTTTTTACGTCCGCAATCTCTGATTTTATTTGTTTACAATACTCTGGCCAAAGCGGGAATTCCCAAACTTTTTCATCCGTATTTTTAGAAGCAGTTTTTACGCGATCCATTAAGGATTCATCTGTTCCCATTACGCCTGTAGCGATATGGCCAAGGGCAACTAAAACGGCTCCTGTCAAAGTCGCAAAATCCAAAATAAACTCAGGGTCATAATGTTTGCTGGCGTAAGACAATCCATCCGCAAGAATAAGTCGCCCTTCTGCATCTGTATTGAGAACTTCAATCGTTTTTCCATTATAGGCAGTCAAAATATCGCCTGGTTTGTACGCCTTGGCACCGAGTAAATTTTCAGTAGAGGGAATAATCGCTATCGCATTTATTTTTGGTTTCAATGAAGCAATGGCTTGAAATACACCCAAAACTAAGGCTGATCCACACATATCAAATTTCATTTCATCCATTTTTCCACCTGGCTTGATGGAAATTCCGCCTGCATCAAAGGTGAGACCTTTCCCCACTAAAATCTTTGGCTTTTCTGCTTTATCATCCGCACCAAAATATTCCAAAATGATAAATTTGGGTGGTTCTTCTGTTCCTTGTGCAACGCCCGCTAATCCGCCCATGCCCATTTCTTCAATTTTATCTCGATCAAAAATCGTGAGTTTCATTTTTCCTTCATCAGCAATATCTTTTGCAACTTTAGCGAGATGAGATGGTGTGCTTACATTCCCCGGATGATTTCCTAAATCTCGGCCCAAACAAACGGCCTTTCCAATAGCAAAACCTTTTTGAATAGCGTCCTCATTTCCACCTAAAATACTTGCGTTTGTAAGTTCAAATTTATCTTTTGTTTTTGTCTTGTAATCTAAAAATTGATAGCTGCCTAAAACCGCACCTTCTCCAACAGCTTGAGAATATTCATCTCCGCCAAAACACTCGATGAGGATATTGTCTGTTTTTCTTTGAATGGCAATTCGGCTCGCTTGACCAGCTACTTTTCGAGCGGTATCTGCATCAAAATTTTCTTCTTTCCCTAGACCAATGATGACGATTGTATTTCCACTAATATAGAATGTGCGATTTTCTCCTATTTTACCTTTGAAATCGCCCGAATCGATAGCTGCTTTTATTTGTCCAGCATTTTTATCAATCGATTGAGAAAGTGGTGTTAATTTGTCATTTTGGTAAAGCCCTGCAACAATAAATTTTTGATTTAGATCAGCTTTATATTTTGCGATTTGTTTAATAGTTTGAATATGTGCCATTTTTCTTTTTCTTTCTGTTTACTTGTGAATAAAGTGCTTTAAAAATACGAAAGGTTTCCAATACGAAAGGAAACCAATTTAATGAATATCAATCTTAGAATTATTTGTAAAACTCTGCGCAGAGAAGATCCTCTTACTTCCATTGCGCTTCAAAATAAATTTGAAACGCAATGGAATAGAGTGTGGGATTTTCCGCTAAACTTTTGAACGAGAGGCAATCAATTCCGCTACCACACTTGGATCTGCTAATGTGGAAATATCACCCATACTGTCCAATTCATTTTCTGCGATTTTACGTAGAATTCGACGCATAATTTTCCCCGATCTCGTTTTAGGTAAAGACTGAGTAAACTGGATTACATCTGGTTTGGAATGAGGTCCAATTTCTTTAACCACAGAAGCTACAATCCCTTTTTTGATTTCATCACTGGCTTCGACGCCTGTCATTAATGTGACATAAGCATAAATCCCTTGACCTTTGATATCATGAGAGTAACCAACAACAGCTGCTTCTGCAACGCCATCACCTTTCCCAATGGCGCCTTCCACTTCTGCTGTTCCGATTCGATGCCCCGAAACATTCAGAACATCATCCACGCGACCAGTAATCCAATAATAACCCTCTTCATCTCTTCTTGCGCCATCACCGGTAAAATAATATCCAGGATACATAGCAAAATATGTTTGAATGAAACGCTCATGATCTCCATAAATCGTTCGCATTTGTCCTGGCCAAGAGGCTTTGATTGCTAGTAAACCTGCGACATTATTCCCTTCAATTTCTTTTCCCTCTTCAGTGAGCAATACGGGTTCTACACCAAAAAATGGGAAGGTCGCCGAACCTGGTTTCGTTGGAATGGCGCCAGGCAATGGAGTCAGCATAATTCCACCTGTTTCTGTTTGCCACCACGTGTCAACAATCGGACATTTACCCTTTCCAATAATCTCATGATACCATTTCCATTCTGGCTCTTTGATAGGTTCTCCCACTGTGCCTAATAATCGCAAGCTTGATAAATCTCGACTTAAAACAGGATCATTTCCTTCCTTCATTAATGCGCGCAAAGCGGTTGGTGCCGTATAAAATTGATTAACTTTATGCTTATCAACGACATCCCAGAATCGACCAAAATCCGGGAAATTTGGCACGCCCTCAAACATCACGGTTGTGGCGCGATTCGCCAAAGGTCCATAAACAATGTAGGAATGGCCCGTAATCCAACCAATATCTGCTGTGCACCAATAAATATCCCCTTCTTTGTAATCAAAGATTTGTTCATGGGTATAGGAGGTGTAAACCAAATAACCACCCGTTGTATGCAAAACACCTTTGGGCTGACCTGTTGAACCTGACGTGTACAAAATGAATAATGGATCTTCAGCATCCATTTCAACCGGCTCACAAATCGCTTCTGCTTTTTCCATCGATTCGTGCCACCACAAATCTCGACCTTCTGTCATCTCCACTGTTTCGCCCGTTCTTTCCACAACAATCACATGGGTGATTGATGGCGTCTCTGCCACCGCTTTATCCGCATTGCTTTTCATGGGAATATTTAATTTCGTCCCACGTACGCCTGTGTCTTGTGTAATCAAAACCTTACAAGCCGAATCATTAATCCGATCTCTCAGAGATTCTGCAGAAAAGGCACCAAAAACGATGGAATGAACCGCACCAATCCTTGCGCAAGCTAACATGGCGATGGGAAGTTGGGGCACCATTTGCATATACATACAAACGCGATCGCCTTTTTCCACGCCGATACTTTTTAAAACATTGGCAAACTTTTGCACTTCAGCTAATAATTCATTATAAGTATAAGTCTTATCTTCCTCTGGATTATTACCTTCCCAAATAATCGCTGTTTGATCACCATGGCCCTCTTCGACGTGACGATCAAGACAGTTATAGCTTACGTTGAGTTTTCCCCCTTCATACCATTTGATTTCCCCTTTTTTAAAATCAAAATCACGAACCGTATCCCATTTTTTTGTCCATGTGATACGCTCTGCTATTTCAGCCCAAAAAGCTTCTGGATTGTTGATGGATTCTTGATAAAGGTTCTGATAATCATTCATCGACGACACCAAAGCTTTTTCAGAAAATGCATTTGATGGTGAATAAATTTGTTCAGACATGAGTGTAATTCCTTTCTTAATTGAGGCCATTGCAAGCCCTATCGTACAAATGAAGGATCTATAATTATTCTTTACACGTTAGGATTTGTAAAGGTCTTTGTTGGTTTATTTTAAACTGATACCATGCTCCACACTTTTAAAAGATCCGTCCTCATTTTTACATACAGAAACCATGATAAAAATGCCAGAACAGGCTAATCGTTTTTCTTCACCTATGCGTTCCGCATAGGCTTCTACTTTTATTTTAAAAGAAGTCTTTCCTACAGCAATCACGTTACTTTTTAAATTGACCCACTCACCCATTTGGACCGCTTCTTGGAATTCAATGCTTTCCATTGCCCGAGTTACGATGGTATCTGCCGTCACATCTTTTAGGCATCGATGTGCTACTTTTGCAGCAGCAATATCCATCCAAGAAATCATTTTTCCACCAAATAAAGTGCCAATGATGTTCGTGTCTTGGGGCATAACGAGTTGGGAGTAATTTGCTGAATATTTCATAAAATCGATGCGTAAATTTACACAGAAAATTGATTTTGTCTTTCTAATATTTTAGAAATAAAAAGCCAATCTATTACAAATAATTGACTTTCTCAAATGGCGGGAACGCCTGGGAATCGAACCCAGCTCCCGATTCATCACCAGGACAGCGGCTTTGAAGGCCGAGGTGGGCACCAGCCTCACACTCATTCCCAAATTTTAGGGACGATATAATACGCGGTAATCTATCCCCAGTTTTCGTTTAATCTCTTCACCCACTTTTTGGGCTTGTTTTTTACTGATATATCGCACGATTCGTACCGCATTTAATTCATTACCATTGGATTGAACCGTATGGATTTCTACTTGATAGCCTACCTGTGAAGCTTGCAGATGAAGCCGTTCCGCATTACTGATACTCCCAAATGCACCAATCTGAACCACATAAGGTTTAGGCACGGAAGTTTTTTGTGGTAACATTTTCACACTTATTTTTTTTGGTTTTTGCGCAAGATTTTCCTTCACATCCCCAAGCAAATTGGGATAGACATTTTTAAAGTACCCCAACCAATATCTCGCTGAATCACTTTCTCCCGTAGCATCATAACTGTTCATCAATAAATCGATGGCGCGCTGAACATGGTGGGAATCGGAATATTTCAACGGCACCCTTCGTAAATGTCTTGCCGCTTGTGAATACAAACCTCTAGCAAAATAATATTCTCCCACCTTCATGGCCGATTCATGAGCGAATTTTGATTCAGGGAATTTTTTTAAAATTGCTTGGTATTGTTCAATCGCCACGTTGCCATTACGTGTGGTCAAGGCTTTGACATACCATACATCTGGATTATTTGGATATTTAGACATGAGTTCTGGTAATTGTTCAACAACTGCATCCATGTGGCCTTCATGAATCAAAGATAAATACATATCAATATTTTGAGCACTTAAACATGTACACCAAATTGCAAACCAGAGGATCCCTTTTTTCACTTCTAATTTATTTCCGTGTAACTTGTGAAATAATTTGATCAATTTGATGACTTAATTCAACAGGTGTTGAGCCATAAAGAGATAATTTGAGTTTCATTAATAGACCATGAATATTTGTATTTTCTGAATCTAAAGATTTTTCGAGTAAGGAAAGTGCTGCGTTGTGCTCTCCTTTTTCTTCCAGCACATTTGCAAGTTTTGCAACTGCTTCCATATTATTCGGATTTTCATCCAAGATCCGGCGATAAAAATTTTCCACCTCACTATAACGCCCCAAATCAAATAAGGCAGATTCGATTTTGGCAAAAACTTTGCCACTTTCTTCAGGCATTAAATGGGCATATTGCTCCCAATTTTCAGTAGCTTTTACCAAATCTCTTGATTCAGCATACATATCACCCAAATAAAAATAAGGCGTACCAAAAGTGGGCGTATCTTTAACGGCTTTTTGAAATAATGCTTTGGCGCCTGATTTATCCCCAGATTCCATTTTATCAAGCCCTTCATAAACTTTGTATTGGGCCATTTGAAAAAGATCTTTATTCTCCCCTTGTTTTTGAACAATCTTTGCCCATTTACTGGCCGTTTTCCAATCATGGTTTTTTTCTGCTATCTCAAGGAGAAATTGTAAAGCCCACATATTTTTCTTATCAATACGTAAACATTGTTCCGCTTCTTTTTGAGCTCGAACCAAATGACCCAACGCATGATAATCCAAAGCCAAAGCTTGATGAATCTCTGCCTGAAGCTCCTTACCTAAATTGGGACGAACAGTCAAGGATTGATGGATTTTAACCGCTTGTTCTGCTTGATTATCTCTAAGGATATTGCCCATTTGCAAATATGCCGTCACATGGTCAGAATCTTGTCTTACCACGTCCCGTAATAACTTGAGCGCCAACTTCCGATCTGAACGCACCATAGCATTGAGGGCATCCGTATAAAGCGATTCTATTTTGGGAGCAGGGTTAGATTTATATTTAAAATAGACAAGAACGAGCCCAAGAACAACAAGTCCTAGGAGAATAAAATTCAACACTACAAAGCTCCATCCTCAGTATCATAGATGCCTTCATCAATCGCAACATTTCTTAAATCGTTGAGTTCATCGGACAATACACGATTTTTATTCTGCAGAGCTCTAATATCATTTTTCGCTGAAAATAAACTAATGACGGCTGATAAAAATCCGATAACAACGCCTAATGCCAAAGCCCCTAACATAATCATTGACACTTGTGCCTCTTCATATTCTGCAAAAATAAGATTCACAAAGACATGTGATTTTTCTCCAGAATTTTGCACCAAGAACCAAACTAAAATAAATATAGTTACAATCCCACCAAGAATTTTTACAAGTTTCATTAGGCTGCCTCCGATTTTTTGATACATTTTCCATGAAGGGAAACACCCTTCGCTTCTTTGATTTCTACAGGGACGATTTCTTTCAGGCTCGTGTTTCCTTTGTCGAAAATCACCCATTTATTTGAATCCGTCCGTCCTGCCCATTGAGTCGTGGAACGTTTACTTTCCTTCTCAACCAGAACCGGCTCTACGCTTCCCACAAATGTTTCATTTCTTTCCAAAGTGTGTAATTTCTGAAGTTCAATGATTTCGGCCAAGCGAGATTGCTTTTCTTTTTCTGGCACTTGATCTTCATATTCAGACGCTTTCGTGCCACGCCTGGGTGAATATTTAAATTGGAAGGCCGAATCAAAGCGAAGTGTTTTCATCACATCTATTGTCTCGAGAAAATCTTTCTCTGTCTCGCCAGGAAATCCCACAATAATATCTGTGCTTATTCCTACACGCGGTAATTTTTCCCGAATACGTTGCGCCAAATCTATAAAATGGCTTTTACCATACGTGCGATTCATGCGTTTCAAAACGTGATCTGAACCCGATTGCAAAGGCAAATGAATCGAATTACAAATATTTTGATGGCTCGCCATCACGTCTAATAAGGGATCAGTCATATCTTGTGGATGTGGCGAAGTGTAGCGAATGCGTTTTATGCCATGCACTTTTGCTACCGCTTCCAATAAATCGTGAAAGTCATTTCCTTCGTGGCTATACGAATTAACATTCTGACCTAACAAAGTTATTTCAACAAATCCTTCATCGAGGGCTTGTTTCGCTTCTCTTACGATACCTTCAACACTTCGACTTCGTTCTCGGCCGCGCGTAAAAGGAACAATGCAAAAAGTGCAAAATTTATCACAACCACGCATGATAGAGATCCAAGCATTTATTCCCTCTCTACGACTGGGAAATAAATCATCATATACTTCAAATTTAGATAATTTTGTATCGACTTGATTGTTTCGGATTGTCTGCTTTCGATTTAAAAATTCAGGCAGTTTACGATAAGAATCAGGACCTAAAACAATATCGACAAAAGGTTTGTTCTCTAATATATCATCTTTGAGGCTTTGAGCCATACACCCTAATACGCCAATCAATACTTCTGGTTTGCGTTTTTTGATGAGATGATATCGTCCTAATTGGGAATGAACTTTTTCTTCCGCATGTTCTCGGATAGAACAAGTATTCACAAAAATGACATCTGCCGTTTCAAGACTTTGTGAGGGAGAATATCCTTGATTCTGCAATAAACCTTCCACCAATTCAGAATCAGCTACATTCATTTGACAGCCGTAAGTTTCAATAAAATACGATGAATTCATAGATGGGAAATTATCCCCGATTTACTGCGATGCGTCAGAAAAGAAATAATCTAAGGGGTTTTGAGCTTCCCCATAATAGTGGACTTCATAATGTAAATGCGGGGCTGTAGATCTCCCTGTATTTCCAGTATAACCAATCACATCGCCTCGTTTAATTTTTTGTCCTGTTCGAACTGAAAGTTTAGACATATGAGCGAAAATGGTGGCATAACCATAACCATGATCAATTTTAATGTGATTCCCAAATCCACCTACATAATAAGCCCGTTTTATCTTTCCATCAGCTGGTGCATAAACAGGCGTTCCTGAGCGAACCGTGATGTCCTGACCTTGATGCAATCTTTGAACATGATCAAATGGATCTGTACGATATCCATAGGAAGAATTTAAATAGCCACTTCTAACAGGCCGGATAGATGGAATCGCCCGAATACGGTCCACATCTGTTTTTACTTGATCATAGATATTTTCATAAGAGATCAATTCCAAATTTACTTTTCGGGATAATTTTTCAATATCAAATTCGAGAGCAACTAATTCTTTATTCACGGCCGGAGCAAGATTATCCATAAATAAAGATTTCTCTGACATGATACCACCAATGCCCAGCTGTCTAATGTCTTGATCAATCCCTGGCATTCCTGCATAAATCCGCACCGCTTCGTCTTTTTCTTCTAAAGCCAAAATTTGACTATCTAAATAATCTAATCTTGTTTTGAGTGTCTCTAAATTTTCAGAAACAGAAGCATAATTTTGTTTGAATTCTGTTAATCGTGTTTGATAAAGGAATTTGCTGAGGCTATCGGCACTAAAAAACAATGTGGCACCTAATAAGACAATTGCTGTGGAAATTAACGCCAGTAATTGAAGACGAGAAAAGTGGACTTGCCTCACACCTTTTTCCGTTTCTTTGTGGATAATATACCGTTGAGTTGGGAATATATGCTTCATTTATGAATTTGCTTAGTATGCAGTCTCGTATTTTACTAAGAATTAGTCTGTATTTTCAACTGATTTATCTTTAGCGCTTTCTTCAGGGCTTACCTCATCATTTATTGGCACCGTTTCCTCAGAGACATCGTTTGTTTCCTTGGATTCGTTCACACTTTCAATGGTGTCAGCCACGTGATCTAAATTTATTTTCTTATTTTCAATTTTTTCTTTGAGTTCATCAATTTTATCTACTAATCGGAAAAATTCAGTATTCCCCGTAAAATTAACCATATTATCTTCTTTGGCCTGATCATACACAGATTGGCCCAATAGTTGAGCTTGCTTTTCAATTTCTTTGCCCAATTGATGAATTTCAATTTTTAGTTTAGAAATGCGCGTTAACTCTTCTGTCTTCTCGACGGCAACTTTGCTTATTTCTTCCGCTTTCTCAACAGCAGAACTTCCCCACTCTTTCATGTTTTCTTTTAAATCATCCCATAATTTTGACATTCGATCTTCCTTTTATTTGAAATATTTTTTTTTGGATTATCACAAGATGAGCTTATGTATCCAATACTAAACCTGTTCTCATGCCCTATTTTACAAAGATTCTGCCGAAATTTGACATACAATTTGTTGCACCCGTTCAATTTCATCTAAAGAAGCTAATTCTTGGATGACCTCTTGAGATACGGAATCTGAGACTCGAATCACCCCAAAAGCTTTTTCTTCTCCCGTTTCACTCAAAACGTAAGCGCCAATGTTGATATGATGCTGGCTCAATAGCGTTCCCACTTTCCCAATAACCCCAGGCACATCTTTGTTTTTTACCAAAAGTATTGTTCCTTTTGGCACAATATCAATTTCGTGCCCAAAGATATTTACGAGCCGAAGTTTACCATCGCCAAAAACAGAACCATCTAAACGAATCACTTCATCATCACATTGAACTTTTGTAACTAAAAGATTTGGAAAATCTGTTTTTCCCGTTTGATATAAAACTTCAGTTTCAATACCAAAATCACGGGCACGCGATTCCACATTGATATAATTCAGTCGACCCGAAACGCGATTTTCGATTAATCCTTTTAAGAAGGCCAATGAAATTGCTTTAATTTCATCCATGGCGCCATGACACTCAATCATCACTTTTTTGGTTGGAGAAGAAAGCAATTGAGCATGCATATTTCCTAAAAGTTCCGCCATATTTAAGTGAGGGAGAATTTCTTTCATCTTATCCATATCTTTAATAGGCATATTCAGCGCATTCGTCATTTTCCCTTTCAATAAATAATCACGCACTTGGCGACATACTGCACCAGAAACACCTTCTTTTGCTTCTTCAGTCGAAGCCCCTAAGTGAGGCGTTAATACACAATTCGTGATATTAAGTAGAGGATGATCGCTCCCAATCGGTTCATTTTCAAAAACATCAATCGCTGCACCAGCAATCAGATTCTTGTTTAAGGCTTCGGCCAAATCCTTCTCATTGACGATGCCTCCCCGTGCAACATTGATGATTCTCGCTGAATTTTTCATCAGTTTAAATTTATCTAAATTAAATAAATTTTTGGTCTCATCCACTAAAGGCACGTGAAGTGTAATGAAATCAGACTTTCTAGTGAGCGTATCTAAATCTACCATTTTGATTTGATCAGGATTAAAATGCTCCTGGGTAAAATAGGGATCGTAGCCTAAAATTTTCATACCAAATGCACTGGCGCGCGAAAGCACTTCTCGACCAATTTTTCCACATCCTACGATACCCAAGGTTTTGCCGTTTAATTCGGTCCCAACCCATTGATGACGATTCCACTCACCTTTGTTCAAATCTTGATGTGCTTGGGAAATATTTCGTGAACTGGCCAAAATCATGCCAATGGTATGTTCTGCTGCAGATGTGGTATTTACATCTGGTGTGTTCATCACAACAACCCCATTCCGAGTTGCAACGGGAATGTCAATATTGTCGACACCCACACCAGCTCGACCTATTACTTCTAATTGAGTGGCAATATTCAAAGCGTTTTCATCAGGCTTGGTTCCACTGCGAATGACCCAACCGTTCACGTCTGGTAGAACCGCCATCCACTCGTCTTTTAAAGCTTTAGAAAAATCTAAAACATCTAATCCAGCTTCTTTAAGAATAGCAAATCCTGATGACGTAATTGGGTCTGTTACTAGGACTTTTTTCATGATTTTTCTGCAATATTATTTAGAGCAGAACCTGCTTTGAACCAAGCAATTTGTATTTTCGATAAAGAGTGAGATGCTTGAACTGTTTCCACTGTTCCATCAGCATGGGAAACTTTCATCTCGTGCTGACTCCCCACAGATAAATCGCTTAAACCCAAAATGGAGATTTCGTCTTTTTCTTGGATAAGGTCATAAGTATCTTTGTCATTGAAGGTTAAGGGCAGAATCCCTTGCTTCTTTAAATTGGTCTCGGCAATACGAGCAAAACTTCTTGTGATGACCACTTTACAACCTAAATGTCTTGGTTCCATTGCGGCATGCTCTCGACTCGAACCTTCGCCATAATTCTCATCCCCAACCACAAGCCACGAAATATTTTTCGATTGATAGTCTCGTGCAATCTGATTGAAATCCTGCGATTTTTCTCCGGTTAAAAGATTCGTGCCTTGCCCAATTTCTTCCGTAAAACTATTCACAGCACCAGAATACATATTGCCAGAAATATTGTCCAAATGTCCCCGAAAACGAAGCCAAGGCCCAGCTGGAGAAATATGATCTGTCGTGCATTTTCCCTTGGCTTTTACCAAAATACGCATGCCTTCAAAATCTTGTCCATCCCAAGCTAAAAATGGAGTAAGCAATTGGAGACGTTCACTCTCTGGCTTAACGACGATTTCCACTTTATTCCCAGCTTCGGCCGGTGCAACAAAACCCGATTCACCAGTATCAAATCCTTTACTTGGCAATTCATCCCCGCTTGGAGCTTCAAGCTTAACTGATTCACCTTGATCATTGATTAATTCATCCGTCAATGGATTAAAACTCATGGAGCCAGCAATGGCCAAAGCGGTTACAATTTCTGGACTTCCGATAAAGGCATAGGTTCCAGAATTCCCATCTGCTCTTTTGGCGAAATTTCGATTAAACGAGGTGATGATGGAATTTTTCTCTCCATCTTCAACACCGTGCCGTTTCCATTGTCCGATACAAGGTCCGCAGGCGTTTGCTAAAACAGTTCCGCCTAAAGATTCTAAAATGGCTAAATGTCCATCTCTTTCAATGGTTGCACGAATTTGCTCTGATCCTGGAGAAATCATGAGTTCGGATTTTGCTTTTAATCCTTTTGCTAACGCTTGCTTGGCAACATGCGTAGCGCGCTCAATATCTTCATAAGAAGAGTTGGTGCAACTACCAATCAAGGCAACACTCAAAACATCTTCATAATCTTCCGAAATAACATCATGCTTCATTTTAGAAATTGGATGACTTAAGTCCGGTGTAAAAGGTCCAACAATTTGTGGTTCTAATTCAGATAAATTGATTTCAATAATCTCATCATAATACGCTTCTGGATTCGCCATGACTTCATCATCTGCCCGAAAATTTACATCCATGCCATCCGCCAAGTCTGCAATTTTTCCTCTTTCAGTGTGACGTAAATAGGTGGACATCTTTTCGTCATATGGAAAAACCGAAGTAGTGGCCCCAATTTCCGCACCCATATTTGTGATCGTGGCTTTGCCCGTGCACGAGATTGATTTTGTCCCTGGACCAAAATACTCAACAATTTTTCCGGTTCCACCTTTCACTGTCAATATGCCAGCCAACTTCAAAATTACATCTTTAGCAGAAGACCATCCGGAAAGTTCCCCCGTTAATTTTACACCTGTGACGCCTGGCCAGCGAAGCTCCCATGGCATCCCTGCCATTACATCCACAGCATCGGCACCTCCGACACCAATAGCAATCATGCCCAATCCGCCCGCATTGACCGTGTGAGAGTCTGTCCCAACCATCATGCCGCCTGGGAAAGCGTAATTTTCCAAGATGACTTGATGAATAATGCCAGCGCCCGGTTTCCAAAATCCGATACCATATTTTTGGCTAACAGAATGAAGGAAATCATAGACTTCACCATTCACATCTTCTGCTGTTGCTAAATCTGCTTTTGCGCCCACTTCCGCCTGAATCAGATGATCACAATGAACCGTGGATGGAACTGCTGTTTGTGCTTTTCCTGCAGACATAAATTGCAATAATGCCATTTGTGCTGTCGCATCTTGCATGGCAACTCGATCAGGATTAAAATATGCGTACGTTTCAAAACGTGTGGGTTTCTCTGAAAAAGGCTCAGCTAAATGTGCAAATAAAATCTTTTCTGTAAACGTTAAGGGGCGACCCAAATAACTTCTCGCGTGATCTACTTTTTCGCCAAATGAAGCATAAACTTCTTTAATCATTTCATAATCAAACATTCAATCTACCTTTATTCGTTTTGGGCTTATGTGAAACTCATTTCATCCATTTTCGTATGAAATAATGACTTCAAATTTATGTCTTTTAGACTATACTTTTCAATGCAAAGTCACGGTTAATTTCCATAAATTTAAACACAACTAAATATGATAAACCTTTTGACAAACCCCAATAGAAATAAAATCTGCAATCAAATCTTTCTCGGATTCAAATATCTGATTTCTGTTTCAATCCTTTTTCAAATAGGATTCGCAAAACGAAACAAAGTTATTCGCCAAAATAATCCGAGTCAATTTTCATTCGAAATCATCACCACCCCCGAAACAATTGGAGACTTGGGAGAACAATCATTTTTAATTGGAATTCCGAATCAGGATTATCCTACTGTTTCTGTCCAATACCAAAATCCCGTAGATTGCCCCTTCGATTGCGCTTCATTCAAAAGTAAAGGCGAATTTTGGGTGCAAACGCAAAAAGTCCAGGGTTTAAATACAGCCACACTGGTCATCTCTCCCATGGCCCAAAATGGGAAATATTACCAAACGATTCACGTTGATATCCACTTTGATGAAAAACGTGAAAAGGTTTTTCCGCCAAATCAAAATCAGTCCAAACTATTAGCGCCACAAATCATGAATTGGGATATTGCCAAAAATTGGGTGGAAAGACCCATAAGCAAAAGAGCACGATCTGCTTCGTTTCCTGAAGGAACTTGGCTGTCTTTTTCCCTCGAAGAAGATGAGATAAAATCAATTGAATACAATGCGTTGTTAAGCGCTTATAGCGAATTAGAGTCTGCTGACCCTCGCTCGTTTAGCTTATATACAGGAGCAAATTTAGGGAGAGCAAAATCGCAGGCAAGTAATATGGAGATTGAAGATAATCTCGTTGAAATCAGTCTGGATATTTTGGGTGAAGATGATGGCTCTTTCGATTCTGGAGACAAAATTATTTTTTATGGTCATGGACCAAGCGGATTTGACAACAATGGCAGTTCTGTTAGTTTTAATCAAAATCTATATTTTACAAAAAATACCTATTATCTCTTTATTCCGAATGACAACAATTTACGCGGACAAAGAATCGAAACCGCATCTGTGCCAAATGATGTAACAATATCTTTGGATTACGGCATTTCATATATTCATCAGGAAGTAGATTTAGTAAATCCCGCGAACTCTGGTTTGGGTTGGGCGTCCAGTCCAATTGCTTATGGTGGGACTTATTCTTTGAATCTCAATATTCTCAATCCAAAACCCACAGTTGACGCTTCTATCCAAATGGGATTCTTAGGCGGAGAATTGGTGGTTACACCTTCTCATAATACCAGTCACCAAATAAAAACATATTTCAATTCAACCCAAAATGCTTTTAAAGATTCTATCTCATGGAGTTCTGTGGGATATAATACCGCTTCGTTTTTTTTGGATGGCTCAGAATTATCCAATGGCATCAATTCATTTTTTGCGGTCAATACATCGAACTACAGCAATTCCCGACCTTTCTTCGATTATTTTAATCTTAAATATGGACGGCAACTTTCTACGAATGGAAATTATGATTTTTATGCCTTGGAACAAAATCTGAAAATTCGATTCTCTTTAGAAGGAGCACCTGCAAATACGCTGAGAATATGGGATATTTCAGAGCCGGAAAGTCCTAAATCTGTCACCATAAATCCATCGACAAATCAAAGTTCCTTCGATACGCAAACTCAATCCAATTCCCCAAGTCATTACATTGTATTTCAATCCAATGACATTGCTTCTATATTCTCAATTAACAATAAAGGAAGCGTGAATTTTTCCATCCTTAGAAAAGAAAGCATTTTAGCCGACCATATTATCATTGCTCCCGAATCTTATCGAGAATCAGCCCAATCTCTGCTCTCGCTCCGTTCACCTGCGATTTACGCAAGTTTAGAGGATATTTTCAGAGAATTTTCAGCTGGAAATCCTGACCCCATGGCAATTCGAAACTTTATCCAATGGACACAGGAATATTGGCAATCGCCCAAGCCTTATTCTGCATTTCTTATTGGGGATGCAGATTTTGATTATCGAAATATCACGGGTGAATCTGAAACAATTCTACCCACGATTGAAGTAGGCATAACAGGATCTTGGGCAACAGATGACCGATTAGCCACGATCTATGGCGCAATTCCAGAAATCGCACTTGGGCGATTCCCTGCTCGATCTATAGCGCAATTTGAATCCTTTATTGAAAAAATACTCATGTTGGAAGCGGAACCAGAGTTAGGCCCTTGGCGACAACGGGTTACACTTTTAGCCGATGATGGCGCTCGTCCTGAAAATGATTCTTGGGAAATCAGTACAGGAAAAAGCCATACAAACAATTCTGAAGCCATTGCAGAATTGATTCCGCCTACGATAGAAATAAATAAACTCTACATGTTGGAGTATCCAGAAGAAAGTGATGTTTCTATCTATGGCGTTGTCAAGCCAGAAGCAACCAAAGCCCTCATGGAATCCATCAGTACTGGAACTGCCATCATTAGTTATATTGGACATGGATCTCCCACGCAACTCGCCCAAGAAAGATTGCTTTATTTAGAACGAGGTGATATTCAAACCATGAATCCTGGAAAAAAACTTCCTGTTTGGATTGTAGGAACCTGCTCTTTTGGCCACTTTGATGACGTTCAAGTTGAATCTTTTGCAGAAGAATTAGTTCGAGCACCTATGAATGGAGCATCAGCAGTCATCAGCACGACAAGAATCATTTCTGTAAATGCAAACGCTAATTATACAGGTGATTTATTTTCCACCATTTTCAATCAAGGAAAAGTCACAAATCTCCCCATTGGTTCCATCTTGAGAAGTGTAAAAACAGGAAACAAGGAAGGGGAATATTTTACACTCTTTGGCGATCCGGCCATGAAATTGCCCATGCCAGCAGATACTTTATCCATTACAACAATTAATCCCGATACAATCGAAACATTAGCTTTGGCGTCCTTTTCTGGACAGCAAACATCCATTAGTCAAAATGGAACAGGCATTGTAACCCTACGTGACGCAGAACGGACGGTCACGCGAGAGTATAATTTTCTATCCACCATTCAATCTATAACTTATACCCTTCCTGGCCCACTGCTTTTTCGGGGACAATTTTCTTTTGCAGGTGAAAATTTTGATGGAAATTTTCGTGTGCCTTTGGATATTTCATATTCTGATAAAAATGCGAAAATGAATATCTATATTTACGACGAAGATGGTATGGGTGAAGCGCTGGGGAATAAAAGCCAAATTCCGCTTGTAGGTGGGGACGCTAGTTCTGACCATGTGGGACCCATCATTTCTTTTGAATCGGAAGATGGACGAATCCTTTCCACTGGCGATCATTTGGGAAAAGGCGAAACGATGCGCATTCGACTCACCGATGCATTGGGGATTAATTTGACCAACGAAATTGGACATGAAATCACCATTACAAATGCGACAGATCAAAGCACGACAAATATCACAAACGATTTCATTTATGACGTAAATAGCATCACGACCGGAACGCTCCCCTATATCTTTGATGAAAATGAAACGGAAGTGCGATTTATAATTAAAGCATGGGACAGCGCAAATAATTCCTCTGAAAAAGAACTATTACTCAATTTAACAGAATCGGAAAATTTAAGTTTATATAACATTTTTAATTATCCAAATCCTTTCGATTT
>JABHGY010000083.1 GCA_018671775.1 Fidelibacterota bacterium | reverse complement strand
TAAACGGGGCGAAGACGGGATTGTATTGTTAGACCAAGAACGATGTCGTGCTTGGCGTTCGTGCATTTCTGCTTGTCCGTATAAAAAAACATATTATAACTGGAATACGGGAAAATCCGAAAAATGTATTCTCTGTTTTCCGCGAGTTGAAACAGGTCAAGCGCCGGCGTGTTTTCATTCCTGCGTTGGACGGATTCGTTATTTGGGTGTCCTGCTTTATGATGCAGATAAAATTGAAGAAACAGCCAAGCGTCCTGATGATGAATTAGTCGATGCTCAACGAGAAATGATTTTGGACCCCTTTGATGAAAATGTTATTCGGGAAGCCAAAAAGAATGGGATTGCTGATTCAACCATTAAAGCAGCGCAAGATTCGCCTGTTTACAAATTCGTAAAAGAGTGGGGCATCGCTTTACCGCCGCACGTGGAATATAGAACATTGCCCATGCTTTTTTATGTGCCGCCAATGCTTCCGGTCATGTCCGCGCAAGAGGGGGAATCTGTCCGAAGTATTAATGAAGAATTTTTCCCTGATTTTGATAAAGCGAGAGCACCTATTAAATATCTGGCAAAAATGTTTGGTGGTGGAAATGAGAGCCATTTGCGATATGTATTAAAAAAACAATCTGCAATTCGAACATTTCGTCGCGCTGAAACTGTAGGAGATATTGACAAAATCGATGCTGAAAAATTGTTGATAGAAGCAGATTGTAATCCAAGCGAAGCAAATGATATTTATGAATTGACCTCACTTTGCACATTCGAAGATCGATTTGTAATTCCGGCAGCTCATCGTGAAGAAGCCATCGAAATGATGAAAGATCCGTTGGAGCATAAGCAAGAAGCTGGGTTTGGTTTTAAAGAAGCACCAGCGCGGGGTTGGTGATAAAGTAGAGTCGTCGAAGAGACACAGAGAAAAAATAAATGAATACAGAAATTTACGCTCACCTTGTTCCATTAATTTCCTATCCTGAATCGGATATTCGTTCTGATTTAGAAAAAGTGAGTCAATCACTGAATGGAGAAAAAACAGACGATTTTCACATTTTTAGTCAACATGTGAATGAGACTGAATTGACAAAATTACAGGAAGAATTTACTCAATTGTTTGATTTTACGCCGAATACATGTTTGGATTTGGGTTGGCATTTGCACGGCGAAAATTACGAGCGTGGCGTATTTATGGTTCGTGTGCGGGAGATGCTTCGAGAATTCAATATTGAAGAAACATCTGAATTGCCAGACCATCTAACGCATATTTTATCTGTCCTGCCAAAAATGGATGAGAGCGACAGAAATGAATTCGTCCGGACGCGGGTTATTCCTGCGACAAAGAAAATCATTAAAGGATTTGGTGAAACAATCAGTCCATATAAAAATTTAATTCAATTTATTCATGACATTCTATCACGTCAAACTAAAACACAGGAGAATTAAGTAAAATGGAACAATTTCAATCATATTTTGATACATTTTTCTTTCAGCTTTTTCCGTATGTAACACTGTTTACATTTTTTATGGTTACCATCCAGCGGTATCGCTCAAAGGCGTTTACGTATTCAAGTTTATCTTCCCAGTTTTTAGAAAACCGTCAACATTTTTGGGGATTGGTGCCTTTTCATTATGGTATTATTGCTGTCCTTACGGCTCATTTCATTTGGTTCTTATTTCCTGAAACGGTCTTGTGGTGGAATAGCGTTCCAGCTCGTCTTTACATTATGGAAATTGCCATGTTCATTTTTGGACTCATGACCTTGGTCGGTTTAATCAATATGGTATCCAGAAGAAATACCAACGCCCGAGCCAGATTTGTAACATCATCTGCTGATTGGTGGGTTTTGGGCATCTTGGCAGTTCAAGTTTTAAGCGGACTTTATACCGCCTATTTTCATCGCTGGGGTTCAAGCTGGTTCGCTGCATCCTTGGCACCTTATTTATGGTCTGTCTTTAAATTGAGTCCAGATTTATCTTATGTGGTGGCCTTACCTTTCACAATAAAATTGCACATTATTGGTGCTTTTTCGATTATTCTTTTATTCCCATACACTCGGCTGGTGCATATTTTGGTTTTACCCAATCCATATCTTTGGCGGAAACCCCAAGTGGTTCGATGGAATTGGAATCGCAAAATAATTCGCACGCCCAAAAAACTTTAACTGAATAAAAGACAAAGAAATATAATGACGAATAAAAACAATAAACGGCCTATTCCTGAATTACTGGACTTTGGTAAGGAAAGAATCAGAACGCTCCATTTTACTTGGATTGCCTTTTTCATCACATTTTACGTTTGGTTTAACATGGCCCCTCTTGCCACAACAATGCTTAAAAATGTTGGATGGCTTACCAAAGAGCATTTGAAAGTGCTTGCTATCAGCAATGTCGCATTAACCATTCCTGCACGAATTATTATTGGTGCACTTATTGATCGTTATGGGCCAAGGGTTGTTTTTTCAGGACTCATGGTGTTGATGGCGATTCCGGCCTGGCTTTTTGCCTTGGGTGATACATTCACACAATTGTTGGTTTCCAGATTGATATTGGGTTCCATCGGTGCTGGTTTTGTAGTGGGAATTAAAATGGTTGCCAATTGGTTTCCACCAAAAATGATTGGAAGAGCCGAAGGCTTTTACGCTGGATGGGGAAATTTTGGTTCTGCTTGGGCTGCCATGACATTGCCTTGGATTGCCATTTCTGTGTTCAGAGATACGCTTGGATTTGGTGAAGATGCTTGGCGGTATGCCATGATGGTCAATGCCGCTGTCTCCTTTATATATGGAATCATGTATTATTTTCTTGTGACGGATCACCCTGCAGATAAACCCGTAGCCAAGACCAAAAAAGCTGAGCCTATGATGGTTACATCTTATGGTGATTTGGTTCAATATATTGTGTGGTCATTTCCATTGGTAGGCGCCATGGGTGTTTTGGCCTGGCGGATTGGTGGTATTAAAGTGGATGGCCTTGCTTTGATTTCCCAAGATATTTTAACAATGGCTTATGGTGTTTTGGCTCTAGTGTATATAGCGCATGTTGCTAAAACGCTTCAAATAAATTTGCCCTACTTGAAGGCAGGCGTACCGGAAGAAGAAAAATATAGTTGGTCAAGTGTGGCTGCTCTCAACAGCACGTATTTTGCAAATTTCGGTTCAGAACTTGCGGTAGTATCTATGTTGCCTATGTTTTTTGAAACAACGTTTGCGACACTAACAGGCGGAGATGGTAATTACATTATGACAGCAACCCTTGCTGGACTTATTGCTTCGTCCTTTGCATTTGTGAATCTTTTTGCGAGACCGTTGGGAGGACTTCTTTCTGACACAATGAAAAACCGAAAAAAAACCATGCTCATTTATATGTTTGGTATCGCCATGGGATTTTTAGGTATGGCACATATTGGTGAATGGGGTCCTATTGTGAATGGGATTCAAACGGTTGTGCCCATGTTTGATGGTATGACTTGGCTCATTGTTTCGGTTGTAATTACGATTTTAGCGTCCATGTTTGTCCAAGGAGCTGAAGGAGCAACCTTTGCGGTGATTCCAATGATTAACAAAAAAATGACGGGTCAAATTGCTGGGATGGCGGGTGCATATGGAAATGTAGGCGCAGTTATATATTTGGTTATTTACTCTTTAGTTGATGCAAAAACATTCTTTTTTATTATTGCCGGCGGTGCATTTTTAAGCTTTTTCTATTGCTGGGCATTTTTAAAAGAACCTGAAGGTTCTTTTGCTGAAGAATAAATATTTTATGATAATTAACAAGGAGATATGATTATGAGTAATGCTGATTTAAAACAGTGGGATGTGGAAGACCAAGGATTTTGGGATTCAACAGGCAAGGCGATTGCTGCACGGAATTTGTGGATTTCAATCCCCAGTTTATTGGTTGGTTTTTCCGTATGGCTCATGTGGGGCATCATTACCGTTCAGATGAAGAACTTGGGTTTTACTTTTGGGAAATCGCCTGAAGAAGCTATGGGATTATTATTTATGTTGCCGGCAATCGCTGGATTAACAGGGGCAACACTTCGAATACCCAGTTCATTTTTTATCCGTCTTGCCGGTGGAAGAAACACTATTTTCTTTACCACCGCTTTATTGATGATACCCGCATTTGGTACAGCAATTGGACTTCAAAACCCAGAAACTTCATTTAATTTTTTCATTGTCATGGCATTCTTGTCTGGATTTGGTGGTGGAAACTTTGCTTCATCTATGAGCAATATTTCTTTCTTTTATCCCAAAAAAGAACAAGGATATGCACTTGGAATGAATGCGGGGCTTGGAAATTTTGGTGTTACCACCATGCAAATATTAATTCCGCTTGTCATGACTATCCCATTTTTAGGTGCATTAAGTGGCGATTCATTAATCCTTTCAAGTAATTCAGGCACAATCTTTAAACGAATCGCAGCGGGGTCCGAAACGTGGCTCGCCAATGCAGGTTGGGTATGGATGTTATGGTTGATTCCTTTAGCATATTTTGGCTGGACGCGGTTGAATAATATTAGAACCGAAGCGGTTTCGCCTAATATAAAAGGTCCGGTTGCATCATTTGGTCGAATCGCATTTCTATTGGCCATTGGCTTCGTAACTGCAGCTGTGGGCCTATATTTTATTCTTACATTCAAAGCGTTAACATGGGTGAAATGGATTGTTCTTCCTGCGGTAATTGCTTCGACTGTTTTCTTAATGAAGGCCTTATCGCCGGGAGATATTAAAGAAAATTTAAAAAGACAATTTTCTATTTTTGACAATAAGCATACTTGGGTTATGACCATTATTTATACCATGACTTTTGGTTCATTTATTGGTTTTGCTGCCGCTGTTGGTTTAGCGATTAAATTTATTTTTGGAGTGAAGCATATTTTGGGTGCAGATGGCACTTGGCAACACATTGCAAATCCAGAAGGCCCAGCCACATTTATGTATGTTTGGGTGGGCGCATTTGTGGGAGCTTTAATTCGTCCTATTGGCGGAAAAATGGCAGATAAATTAGGTGGTGCCATCATCACGCAAGTTGTATCAATTGTGATGGTGATATGTTCAGTTGGTGTGGGTTATTATGCCCATTTGGCATATCAGTCAGCGACTCCGCAAGATTATTTTATGCCATTCTTTATTTTGATAGTCATTTTGTTTGCTGCAACTGGAATTGGGAATGGGTCAACTTTTAGAACCATATCCATGGTTTTTAATCAAGAGCAAGCTGGCCCGGTTTTGGGTTGGACTTCTGCTGTTGCGGCTTATGGCGCATTTTTGATTCCTAAAATTATCGGTGAAAATATGAAATCTGGAACGCCAGAGCTTGCCATGTATGGTTTCGCCGTTTTTTATGCGGTTTGTGCCATCTTAAATTATTGGTATTACTTGGGACCAAAAGCGGATTATAAAAATCCGTAATTAGAATTTTGAATAAATCAACCGTGTTGATTTAAGAAACATTAACACGGTTAATGCAATCCATAATAAAGGAGAAAAGGATGAAAGAAAAAACAGTAGGCGAAATTGTTTCCGATGATATTCGGACTGCTACGGTGTTTAAAAAACATGGTTTAGATTTTTGTTGCGGTGGTGGAGAAAAATTAGAAACTGCATGTCAAAAAAAAGGTGCAGATTTGGAAGCAATTGTCGCTGATTTGGAATTAGTTTTGAGCGATGAAAAGTCAAGCGACGATTTTCAAGCTATGCCCTTGAATAAATTGGTGGACCATATTTTCAACGCCCACCATCAATTCATTTATGAGAATGGTCCTGTTACGGCAGAGTTCATAAATAAGGTGGCGCGGGTTCATGGTGAGCGTCATCCTGAAACGGTTGAAGTAGCAAAATTATTCAATGATCTTATGCAGGATTTACATCAGCACATGATGAAGGAAGAAAGAATTTTATTTCCTTATATTAAACAAATGGTTCAGGATTCTTTTTCGAACGGTGCATTTGTGAATGGTCCCATTTCGGTGATGATGGCTGAACATGATACAGCGGGTGAAATTTTGAAAAAAATGAACGCATTAACTAGTGGATATGAACCGCCAGTAGACGGATGTAATACTTATCGCGCTGCCTATGCAAATATTCAAGCCTTGGAAGATGATATTCATTTGCATATTCATTTGGAAAATAATATTCTGTTTCCAAAAGCATTGGAATTAGAAGAGCAACTTTTAGGCTAACATTTTTCCATGCAGAAGCAATTAAAACTCGTTACGCTTTTGATTTTAGTCGGCGGACTCTTGGTGATTTTCAGTAACAGCACATTTCGTATGCCGGGGAATCAGCAAAATTATGAGCCAATCCAACCCATTGATTTTTCTCATCGTCTGCATGCGGGTGAAATGGAAGTGCCGTGCCAATATTGCCATTACGGAGCATCTCAAAGTCGCCATGCAGGAATTCCTGCCACGAATGTGTGTATGAATTGCCATAAATATGTGTCTGCAACCCGAGACGATTTGCGATTAGAAGAAGAGCAGGCATCAGTAGAAGGTCGGGACATGAAACCGCTCACATCATTGGAAATTATCAAAATTTATTCCGCCATGGGATACGACCCACAAGGTAATCCTGTGGAAGGGAAAGCAGGAAAATCAGTGGAATGGGTGAAGGTGCATAATATTCCGGACTTTGTTTTCTTCAGTCATAAGCCCCACATAACGGCAGGCGTAGATTGTGCCGATTGCCATGGTGATGTTTCATCTATGGAGCGTATAAAACAAACAGAAGATTTATCTATGGGCTGGTGTTTGGATTGCCATCGGAAAGATCACGAATCGCTCACCGCCGCTCCAGAACGAACACAACTTTTATTGGATTGTGCAACATGTCATTATTAGAAATTAAAAACGCCACCAAGACACAAAGATACGAAGAAAAGAATCGTAAAATTTATTTAAATAATCTTATGTCTTCGAGTCTTCGTGACAAAATAGAGTTTTAAAGTATGAATAAAGAAAAAAAATATTGGATGAACAAAGATGAGACTACAGTAGGCGAACCTGTTGTTGGTCCTGCAGATTTGCAAACCACATCCACAGAATGGAATCGTAGAGATTTTTTAAAGACAGCAGGGTTTTCACTCGCTGCCTTTATGACAGCCTGTTCCAAAACACCTGTGAATAAAGCAATCCCATTTTTGATTCAACCAGAAGAAATCATTCCGGGTAAAGCCTATTGGTATTCATCTACCAGCCATGCGTGCGGTTCGGGATGTGGTGTATTGGTGAAAAATCGAGACAGTCGTCCCATCAAATTAGAAGGGAATCCTGATCACCCTGCAAGTCAAGGTGGATTATGTCCTGTATGTCAAGCGAGTGTGATTGAATTATATGACTCCAAAAGAATCTATAACCCCCAGATATTTAGACAAGATTCAACTTGGGCTGCTTTAGATAGTTTTGTTCTTAAAAATTTGAATAAGACGAGAAAACAAGGAAAGAAAATTGTTCTATTAACGGAAACAATTACAAGTCCATCCAATAAATTCTATATTAAAAAATTCTTAAAAAAATATGCCAATGCCAGTCATGTGGAATATGACCCTATATCTTATTCGGCGATTTTAGATGCTCATGAAGTGAATTATGGTACACGTTTTTTACCCCAATATGATTTTGAAAAAGCAGATATGATTTTGAGTCTAGATGCAGATTTTCTCGGCACATGGCTTTCACCTACACAGTTTACAAAAGATTATCGGAAGAATCGAAACTTGGATTCAAAACATATTTCAAAACATATTCAGGTTGAATCCAGATTGTCTGTAACGGGAGCAAAAGCGGATGAGCGAATTGTTAAATCGCCGGCAGAAATGCTTCAATTAGTAAAAGATATTGAAAATACTCTCCAAAGCAATGGTGAACATGGAATCGCAACAAAGATTGCAAAAGCATTAAAACATTATAAAGGAAAAAGTTTGGTTATCTCCGGTGTAAACGATATCGGTATACAAATCCTTGTAAATAGAATCAACAAATCCTTGGGGAATATAGGAAAAACAGTTCTTCATAATAATCCTAGTTTTCAAAAGGGTGGCAG
Organism: Fidelibacterota bacterium; assembly: GCA_018671775.1. Classification (GTDB taxonomy): domain Bacteria; phylum Fidelibacterota; class Marinisomatia; order Marinisomatales; family UBA1611; genus JABHGY01. The sequence goes on along the minus strand of JABHGY010000083.1, from coordinate 9,330 downwards.
TGATAATGCAGTTTCTCAATTATTAACAGATATGGAATCTGGAAATGTAGGCGCATTATTGATTGCGGGTGTCAATCCTGTTTACGATTTACCGGAAGGCGAATCCTTTGGCGAATATATGAAAACGATACCAACAAAAATTTCATTTTCTGGTAAACAAAACGAAACCGCAGAACTTTGCAATGTGATATGTCCATTGCCACATTATTTGGAATCATGGTCGGACGATGAATTTACATCCGGTATTTTGTCAATGACACAGCCCACAATTCAGGTTTTGGGCGACACACGAACATTCAGGAAATCCATTGGCGGCTGGACTGGCTATGAAGATGGCGAACGGAATTTAATTCGCAATTATTGGAAGAAAATTTATACAACTCGCAAAAAAGGAAGCCAATCTTTTAATCGATGGTGGGACAATTTAGTTCACGATGGTTTTGTTATGATAAAGCCAAAATCCGTTTCAGTGGGTAGATTTAAAAAAGGTCAATTGGAAAAAACTCTAGCGAAAAATGGATTGGTGCTTGTGGCTTATCCGTCATTGCAAATGCTGGACGGTCGTCATGCGGAAAACCCCTGGTTGCAGGAATTGCCCGACCCCATTTCAAAACTGACTTGGGATAATGCAGCGAATCTTTCCCCGAAAAAAGCGAAAGAATTGGGTGTAAGCCAATCTGATGTGATTCAAGTAAAAGCCAATGGAAAATCGGTAGAATTGCCCGTGTATATTCAAGAAGGACAAAGCGATGATGTGGTGGCTGTGTCTCTGGGCTATGGACGAAAAGGCACGGAACGATTTAAAAATCTCGGGCCGGACTGGATTCAGAAAAAGGCAACGCTAGCTGAAGGTGAATTAGTTGGCGAACGTATCAATCATCTGTTAGAAAGAAAAGAAAACATATTATCCTATTCCGGTGTTTCAGTGAGTATTTCCAAGACAGGAAAGACGGCAGATTTGGCATTAACTCAAACTTATAATACGCTGAAAAATCCTGAAAATACAGCACCCCCGTCTATGAAAGTGCGACCTTTTATTCAGGAAACAACTTTTGAAGCATACAAAAAAGATCCGTCTTCAGGAGCCCATCGCGGACATCAAGTAGTAACGCTGTGGAGGGATGACCATCCATACGAAAAACATCATTGGGGCATGGCGATTGATTTAGGCGCGTGCACCGGATGTTCCGCCTGTGTTATCTCTTGCCAAGTGGAAAATAATGTTCCGGTTGTAGGCAAGGATGAAGTATTTCGCCGAAGGGATATGGCATGGATGAGGATTGACCGATATTATTCTGGTGAAGGAACTGATGTGGATGTGGCGTTTCAGCCAATGTTATGCCAGCATTGTGATAATTCCCCTTGCGAGCCGGTTTGCCCAGTTTTAGCAACGGTGCATAGTTCGGAAGGATTGAACCAGCAAATCTATAATCGTTGTGTTGGAACACGATTTTGCGCTAACAATTGTCCCTACAAAGTTCGCCGATTTAACTGGTTTGACTATGCCCATGATGATGAATTGGAAAATATGGTTTTGAATCCAGATGTAACGGTGCGGAGCCGAGGCGTTATGGAAAAATGTTCCATGTGTATTCAACGGATTCAGGAAGCAAAAATTGAAGCGAAAGCGAAAGGAATTCCATTGGCAGATGGTGATATCAAATTGGCGTGTCAGCAATCTTGCCCGGCGGATGCCATAACATTTGGCGATTTGAATGACCCGGAAAGTGACATCTCAAAATTGGTGGAAGACCCACGTCATTATCATGTGTTGGAAGAATTAAACGCAAGACCAACCGTGGGATATTTGACCATGGTGAGAAATCGTGAAGACGAAAATGAGGGTGGACATCATGGCTAATCATGTAGATTCCGTCAGAGAACCACTGGTTCATGGAAATAAAAATTTAAAGACCATTACCAACGATGTGCTAGGCATCATGGAGCAAAAACCTACTAGATTGTGGTGGGCCGGATTCCTGATTGCCTTGAGCGCTTTGACTTTGGGGATCGTGGCTGTGTCCTATCAAATTATGACAGGCATCGGAACCTGGGGACTGAATAAAACAGTAGGCTGGGCATTTGATATTACCAATTTCGTTTTTTGGGTTGGGATTGGTCATGCAGGAACCTTGATTTCTGCAATACTATTTTTATTCAGGCAAAAATGGCGAACATCCATCAATCGTTCTGCAGAAGCCATGACGATTATTGCGGTCATGTGCGCCGGAATATTCCCCATTATTCACATGGGAAGACCATGGATGGCATATTGGATGTTTCCTTATCCCAATACGCGCGGACCGCTTTGGATTAACTTCCGCTCACCCTTGGCGTGGGATGTTTTTGCCATCAGCACCTATTTAATTATATCTGCCGTATTTTGGTATATCGGCATGATTCCCGATTTGGCTACGGTTCGAGATAGAGCGAAAACTAAAATAAAGAAAGCGATTTTCGGATTCATGAGTTTTGGTTGGTCAGGCTCGTTCAGAACCTGGCATCGCTACGAAACAGTTTATGGACTATTGGCAGGATTGGCAGCACCACTCGTTGTTTCGGTTCATACAATTGTGAGTTTCGATTTTGCCACATCTGCCATTCCCGGTTGGCACACCACAACTTTTCCCCCATACTTTGTAGCCGGAGCAGTATTTTCCGGTTTCGCTATGGTCTTAACATTACTTTTGATTGCTCGGAAAGCTATGCGATTGGAAGAATATATTACGGTGAAGCATGTTGAAAATATGACGAAAGTGATTATTCTCACTGGCGGAATTGTGACTTTATCCTATGCCACGGAATTTTTCATGGCATGGTATTCGGGCAATGGTTACGAACAATTTGTTTTCTTAAATCGTGCCATGGGACCTTTTGCTTGGGCGTATTGGATTATGGTAGGCTGTAATTTGCTTACGCCTCAATTTTTCTGGTTCAAGAAAATCCGCACCAATATGATGATGGTTTTTATCCTATCCATTTTCATCAATATCGGCATGTGGTTTGAGAGATTTGTCATTATCGTAACATCCCTGCACAGAGATTTTCTACCATCGGCGTGGGCCATGTATACACCGACTTATGTGGAAATTGCCACGCTCATAGGAAGCTTTGGCTTATTCTTTACCTTGTTCATGTTATTCATTCGATATTTGCCCATTATTTCCATCGGCGAAGTGAAGAGCGTCCTGCAGTTTAAAGGACGAAACGGGAGTGGAAAATGAAGAAATATTTCATCGTTTCATTCGATAATGAGTTTGATTTAGTGGAAGCGACGCAAGATTTTAGAGATAAAGGCTTTACGGTGATGGATGCCTTTACGCCTTACGCCGTTCATGGATTAGATAAAGCCATGGGCTTAAAACCATCGAGACTTGGGAAAATATGTTTCGGTTTTGCTCTCTTGGGATTAGCGATTGGTTTGTATGGTCAATATTGGATTTCGGCTGTGAATTGGCCCATTAATATTGGTGGAAAACCTTGGAACTCTATGCCCGGATTTATGCCTATCGCATTTGAAACGACTATTTTATTCGCCGGATTGGGAACGGTGTTTGCTTTACTTTGGCGCACCGGCGTATTACCAGGACGAAAGCCAAAAATCTATGCACAGGATGTGACCGACGATAAATTTGTGCTCGTGCTTACGGAAGAATTGAGCTCATTTAATAGTGATACAGCCGAAGCAATCTCAAGTCAATATCATGCTGTTGAATGGCATGAAAAATTGGAATCGGAATGATGGATATGAAATCAATCATTAAACTGGGAATTGTAGTGGTATTGTTATTCGGATTGCAAAAATGCTTTACCAATGACCCTCGTGAATTGAATGTAGAATTTATTCCGGAAATGGTACATTCAGTGGCCTATGACGCATTTGCAGAAAATCCAAATTACCCCAATGGTCAAACCTTGCAAATGCCTGTGAAAGGGACCGTCGCCCGGGGATTCTTGCCGGAATATTCTGATGGTGAACTCACAGAAGAATTAGCCGGAAACATGTTAAAAAGTCCCATTGAAAATTCGGATAAGCATATTGCTCGCGGTGAGTGGGTGTATCGAAATTATTGTCAGGTTTGCCATGGAATGACCGGTTTGGGTGATGGGCCCGTAACAAAGCGGGGTGTTCCGCCACCGCCATCCTTATTGTTAGATAAAGTAAAAAACATGAAAGACGGACAGTTGTATTTCATCATTTCAAACGGGAAGGGGAACATGGCTTCCTATCGCTCGCAAGTGCAAAGAGAAGATCGGTGGAAAGTGATTCAATATTTAAGGACAATGGGGAATTAGAATGAAAATGCTACGAAAACCCATTTTTTCTGACCCCCATAAATCCCCCTATGACAGGGGGATACAATTGGATTTGTGCAAGTTAAATATTAGTGAATTTATTCCGTTTATTTTTCCCTGTAATAGGGGAAATACAAAGCTTGCCTGCCGTAACGCCAGTGCAGGATGGGGGTCAAAATAGTTAAATCTCATGATAGAAGTGAAATGAACATGAATGAAAAAAATACAATTCAATTAACAAATCGTCAAAAGCTTTGGTTAAAATTATTTATGGGCTTGGGTGCGCTGGCTTTTCTAGTGGGTGTTTTTACCGACCCGACTCGTGCTTGGTCTAATTTACTTTTAAACGGATATTTTCTAACGGGAATCGGTTTTTGTGGCATGATGATGGTTGCCATTCATTATGTATCCAATGCCGGTTGGGATGTTGCCATTCGACGCGTGTCGGAAGCCATGTTTTCTGTGCTGCCCTTTGGTTTTGTTGTCATGGCTTTATTGTATTTTGGAATGCACGATATTTATGAATGGTCTCATGAAGACGTGGTTGCCAATGACCCGATTCTTTTAGGGAAATCTGCTTGGCTAAATCCTTTGGGATTTATGATTCGGATGGTTGTTTATTTTGTCTTTTGGATTTGGGTTGGACGTAAAATTATTTCCAAATCCCACGCCATGGATTTAGACGGAAATCCTGCACATACAAAATCAGCAACAGGGTTATCTGCCTTCTGGCTATATATTGGTGGAATAATGTTCATCTTTTCTAGCTTTGATTGGATTATGTCTCTGGAGCCTCATTGGTATAGCACCATTTTTGGACTGTATAATTTTTCTGGCATGTTTACCAGCGGATTGGCATTTACAATCATTGCACTTATTTTTCTACGCCGAACCGGTGTTATGAAAGGTCTAGTCAAAATTGATCATTTATTTGAATTGTCCCGTTATCTTTTCGGATTTGTTACTTTTTGGGTTTATATCTGGTTTTCACAGCACATGCTTATATGGTATGCCAATATCCCGGAAGAAACGGTTTATTATATTAAGCGACATGTGGGTGTTTTCGCTTCACTGACTGTGGTGAATATTTTATTGAATTGGTTTATTCCATTTGCCATTTTATTATTCAGAAAAACGAAGCGAAATGAAAAGAGTTTACTCATTGCCGCATCGCTGGTGTTGGTGGGAAGATGGGTGGATTTATACATGATGATTTTTCCGCCCCATTTGGAATCACCGGTTTTTGGTCTGATGGAAATCGCTATGTTCGCTGGCGCCTTGTCCCTAACGGTTTGGGTGTTTGTAAAGGCTTTTGCGAAAGAAAAAGCTGTGCCAGAGAATGAACCCTTTTTACAAGAAAGTTTACAACTACATACTTAAAATGCCACGAAGGCTTAAATACACAAATGAAAAATAATGAATGAAAAAATGATATTAGAAAAAGCTGAATCCGAAAAGGATTTAAAATATTTATTTTTAATATCTTCGAGCCTTGGTGTCTTTGTGGCCCAAAACCCAATCAACATAAAAGGAGAATAATCCCATGTTAAAACACACACTCATACTCATTCCACTTTTTGGAATGCTCTTTGCTGAAGGGAATCCGCTGAAATTTTCAGGACAAGTTCGCCAACGATTCGAAATGGTAGATAAAGATTTCACGGATACCACTTCATTTAATAGCCAAAACTATCTTCGGACACGCTTTGCCGTTTCTTATGATAATGACGATTACAGCACATTTATTCAGTTGCAGGATTCGCGCATTTTCGGAACGGAAACAAATACATTAAAAGATGGAACGGCTGATGCATTGGACGTTCATCAAGCTTACTTCAAGCTCAAGAATTTGTTTGGAGTGCCATTAACCGCAAAAGTGGGACGGTTCGAAGCTGCTTATGGTCCCCAAAGACTGATGGGAGCTGTGGGTTGGCATAATATCGGCAGAAGTTTTGATGGTGTAATTTTTAATTTGACCAACGATTTTGCCAATGTGGACTTCTTCAACTTTAAGCAAGTAGAAGCAAGCACTGTAAACGACAATGATGATTTTAATGTCCGTGGTGCTTATGCTCATTTAAGTTTGATGGATGGACATAAAACCCAAGCATTTGCTATTCAGGATGGAGACAGAATGACATTTGGTGGATACGGTAAAGGTGTTTTTGCCGGCGTGAGTTACGAATTAGAATTTGCCATGCAAAATGGGACAGAATCGGATGATGTGAATTACGGCGGAATGATGTATGGTTTGAACGCGGGGTATAAAATTGCGGGCATGACCCTATCTGCGGGAGTGGATTTTGTATCCGGTGATGATACAACCACAACGGATGTGAATGAATCGTTCAATACACTTTACGCAACCAACCATAAATATTATGGGTATATGGATTATTTCTTAAACCTTCCGGTTCATACTGGTGGGTTGGGATTGTCTGATATTCATGTAAAAATGTCAGGATTAAAAGTTGCAGGACATGTGGTTAATGTGGCTTATCATATGTTCAATGCTGATCAAAGTGAAGATTCTTTTGGAAATGAATTAGATATTACACTTGTTAAAAAATATGCAGATAATGTAAAAATTGTTGCTGGATATTCCATTTTTATGCCGGGAAAATTGAAAGAAGAAAATGGCGCAAATGCCAGTTTTGCTTATTTAATGACTATTGTAAATTTCTAGATAGTTTTGGATAAATAACACCTAATTAAGGATTAAATAATGAAAAATATGAAAATTACCCTCAACTCTATAATTGGTTTTTCTTTAGTCATATCTTTAGGTATGGCAAAAGATATTCTTCCTAACGAATTATCTGAAGAATCGATCGAATGTTTAGAATGTCATAAATCTGATGATGTGAGCTTGTATCAACAATGGGGAAATAGTAAACATTACGGCGCCAATGTGGGTTGTTATGAATGCCACAAAGCTGAAGAAGGGGATGCGGATGCATTTGAACATAACGATTATCTTATTTCAATTATTGTTTCTCCAAATGATTGTGCTCGTTGCCATGAGAAAGAAGTGGATGAATTTGTGAATTCTCATCACTCAAAAGCGGGTCAAATCATGGGCTCATTGGATAATGTATTGGCAGAAGTGGTGGAAGGAAATCGTGGATTTATTACACCTGGTTTTCCACATGGAAATTCAGCGGCAGCAGTTAATGGTTGTTGGCAATGTCATGGTTCGCAGGTTAAAGTATTAGATGATGGAACATTAGACCCAGCGACGTGGCCAAACTCTGGAATCGGGCGGATTAACCCCGATGGATCTGCAGGCTCATGTTCTGCTTGTCATCAAAGACATGAATTTTCTATTGCGCAAGCACGTCGACCTGAAAATTGTGGGAAATGTCATTTAGGTCCTGACCATCCCCAAAAAGAAATTTATGACGAATCAAAGCATGGTATCAATTTTTATTCGAATGTGGATAAAATGAATTTGGAATCATCCAAATGGGTTGTGGGTGAAGATTATACCGCAGCTCCTACATGTGCCACATGCCATATGTCTGCAACACCTAATCAAGATATTTCACATAATATTGGTCTAAGAATCAAATGGAATAATCGACCTATCCATTCAAAATTATCACATGAAACAGATGAAAAATGGGGACTAGCATCCGCATCCATACATGCCGACACTCGGCGAGAAAATATGGAAGACGTATGCGCTGGTTGTCATAATGATAACTTTACAGACAATTTTTTCATTCAATACGAAGGATTAATTGATCTATATGATCAAAAATTTGCAACACCGGGTGAACAATTATATAATGCAGCTTTACCTTTGTTGCGAAAAGATAGTGAAGGCAATCATATTAAATTTTCAGATCCAATTGATTTTACGTGGTTTGAACTATGGCACCATGAAGGCCGTCGGGCACGCCATGGTGCATCTATGATGGCTCCAGATTATACTCATTGGCATGGCACCTATGATTTAGGAAAAAATTTCTATTCTAAATTTATCCCTGAAATTGAAGAAATTATTGCTCATGGATTAAAGTCTGACGATAGAAAAGATGTAAAAGCTGCAAAGAAACTTCAAAAGTTATTAACTACAATTTTGAATACTGAAAACCACCAATGGTTTTTAGGAAAAATGGATCCAGCTGAAAAAGCAAGACGTAAAGTAGCGGCAGACGAATTTAAAGCACGCTATAAATAAAGGATTTGATTCAAAAGTAAAATAGCAATATTTTAATCTAGCTCTCGTAGCCGAAAAACCTAGATCCGCCACTTAGCGGTCAAGGTTTGACGCCGATACGGTTTTGATGGAAACGTCAAAATTTGCTCCCGATCTCCGGCAAAATGCTGGGGTGAATTGGAAAGAGAATGGAAATAATTCAAAAAACCATCCAACCCTTCGGTGATGCGTCAATTCTATTGGCGCATTCACCCATATTAGATCGATTCGATCGAACCTTCACTTATTTACGCCTTGCGCTTAATGAACAATGTAATTTGCGCTGTATATACTGTATGCCGGAAGAAGGAATTGATTTTCGCAGCGAAGATAAACTACTTTCTACAGAAGAAATATTCAAACTTATTGAATTAACGTCCCAAATGGGTGTTTCCAAAATTCGCTTTACTGGAGGCGAGCCGTTACTTCGAAAAGACCTAACGGAATTGGTTCATTTTGCACATCAATGCAATGGGATAGAATCAGTTCATTTAACTACAAATGGTCTTTTGCTTTCTAAACAAATTGATACGTTGCAAAAAGCAGGATTATCGGGAATTAATATCAGCCTTGACACATTAGACTCTGATAAATTCAAAAAAATTACACGCCGTGATGGTTTAGATTTGGTTTTAAATAGCCTTCAAACATCCATTGATTCATCCATCCAATCTATCAAATTAAATGTGGTTGCCATGCGTGATTTTAATGATGATGAACTCATGGACTTTGTGGCACTTACTAAAGAAAATGATATTACGGTTCGTTTCATTGAACTCATGCCATTTGATTCACACCAAATATGGAAAACTGGGAAATTTTATGGAGCG
>JABHGY010000082.1 GCA_018671775.1 Fidelibacterota bacterium | reverse complement strand
TTTTAATTGTTATTGATATTATTTCAAAAGAACCATCTTTTTAACTGAATGAAATTCACCAGCAGAGATTCTGTATAAATACATCCCTGCACTTACAGGCTGACCTAAGTTATTGCTTGCATTCCATATAATAGATTTAAAACCTGCCGTTTGCTGATTGTTTACCAAGGTCTTAACCTCACGTCCCATCAAGTCATAAATCATAATCTTGACTGTTGCATCTTCAGGCAAATCATACTGAAGTGTCGTGGTTGGATTAAATGGATTGGGAAAATTATCATATACTTTGAAAGAAACAGCCAAAGTGGGGGTTTCGTTTATATTACTTAATTCTGTTTCATCCTTAATGCATCTTATACAATTTCCATCCGCACGTTCTCGTGTTCCCATTAGAGCATTATTGATACTGATCCCCATCACACGAGATGCTACTCCACTCACTGTGCTAGTTCGATATCCAGCAAATGTTCCAACATTCCCTATTTGTCCGCTCATGCGTGACCTTGCACCAGTCAGTGTTAATTTTAAGGGTGAATTAAATGCACCTGCAGCATCACTACTAGCCCAGCTTTGGAATTCTGAATCGAATTCAGCTTCTGTAGGTAATCTAAATCCTGATGGACATGGATTATTTATCCCATCAACCCCTTGCCATAAGCTGTCGTTTGCTGGTGATCGCCAATCATTACTTGCTAAGATGAATAAGGAATGTCTCGGATCATCTGTACTGGACGAATTATTTGTGGTTGTAGATGTACGTGATTCATGTCCATCTGAAAGTCTTCCCCATTGATATAAATCTCCGTATGCTAATTCGTCTGTATATGAAGTAGCCACTTGACTTGCACCTAAATTTCTATCCATCCAAGTTCTACCTGTAATTGGATTTGTTACTGTAGGTGTGATTATGATAGTCGATAAATCAAATCTAAAAACACCTTGCGTGTGCGACCCCGCAATGATGTAATTATTACTTAGCTCCAAATCAAAAATATTAAGATCTAACAACCCTTCATTTATTTGACTCCAGCTATCTCCATTGTCCAATGAATAAAATACACCATCAGTGAATGAACCTGCTACAATCAAATTGTTATTACTAGCAAACCCTCTGTAGGAGCTTGAGGTTATACCATTTAATAACAATTCCCAGCTGGTTCCATAATCTGTTGATCTAAACACGCCAGATCCAACTCCACCTCCTGCAAAAAGCGTATTTCCTTTACTTTGAATTGCTCTAAAACGTGTGGAAGAAAGTCCATTATTAATTTCGATCCAAGTCTCACCCCAGTCTCCACTTTTATAAAGCCCTTGCCCATTGGTTCCAACAAAAAGAGTATCTTGTATATGTGTCACACATCTTACGTCTGTTCCTGTTAATCCAGCTGAAGTCCAGTTTTCACCATGATCAACTGAAATGGAAATACCTCCTGGACTCACATGAACTAATCGGGAATTTATATTAATGATTCCATGAGATAGAAGATTCACTATTCCATTACTTTTTTGTTCCCATGTTACGCCATTATTCTCACTTCTATAAACGCCCTGACTTGTGCATGTATAAATATAAAGGCTATCAGATGTAAACCCTCGAGTAGGTCCAATGGAATCATTACCGGAATTAGATAATTCAAAACTTTGGCCTTCATCTAATGAGCGATATGTTCCTGTTGCTCCGCCCATAAAAATAGAATTTCCTGTTGCGAATAAGGCTTGTGTGTCTAGCCCTGAAGTCCCAGTGGATTGCTCCCATTGTCCCATTAACTGTGTAACAAAAATTGAATATAAAATTATCAATATTTTGATTTTTTGGCCGTTCATTATTACCTCTTTTTAATTAATAAATTTAGGTTTTAGTTTAGTTTGACTTTAAAATATTGAATTAGTTAAAAAATAAATTCAAATAAATATATCGCCCAAAATTACTCAACTCTGTTCATAAGGCTTAAAACCACCGCTAATACTTTTCTTCAATTTTAAATAAACGAAAGTCTCTAAACGATAATTGAAGAACCTGATTTTCTTTTAAATAATAAATCCATAATTGCTCTCCCTCATTTTCAATTTTTCCTTGAATAATGTCGGCAGGTTCACCTAACAATACTTGCACCTGAGGAACGGTCAATCCCACAACAAGTCTAGGAGAACGAGCCAAAATTTGATGCGCTCTCGCTGTTTCCATTTTTTGAGCAATTCGTGTTTTCGATTTATGAGTATCAAGCTCGTTCATCTTCTTTTTCAAATCGTCTAAGAGCTTTTCGTTTTTGGACCCAATATCTTTTGCTAGCGCTTTCGCTTTTTCCAAAGATTGGATGGCTAATTGAATTTCATCAAATTTATCTACTTTGTTGGCGATTTCTACTAATGTGATTCCAGCTTGATACTGGAGACTTCGCACTTCATAGGCCAAATCATTATTCAAAGAAAGGGCTTCGGTGTAATAACTCATAGCACGGGAAATAAAACCGTATTTTTGATATTTCTTTCCTTTATCTAAAACGGAATAGGAATGAAATCGAGCCAATTCTGTTTTGCCTAAATCAGAAAACTTAGCCACTTTTTTTGTTAAGTGATACGCATCCGTATAAGCTTTATTTCGTAAAAGGAGCTCCGCATGATTCATCCATGATCCAGCAATTTGTGTAATGCGGTGATTCAACGTATTTACAATAACGCTATCATCAACCACCATCTGCAAAGCATAAAGGTATCGATCAAGGGCCGCTTCAACTTTATTCTCATCATCCAATTGTATGCCTTCAATCATGATTTCATAGGGGATTTTATAATCACATTTTTGGAGATATGCTTCTGCCCTATATCGATTTGCATGATGAGGAAACTGAGCAACAAATTTTCTTAAATCCTTCCGTGCTCTCATGAAATTACGATTGTAATAATGCGTTTTCCCCTGATCTCCAATAGTCTTTTGACCACCATAAAATGCAGATAAGCTTAGATAAATTCCATAATTCGCTAAATCAAACCGCGTAATTGGCGTGAGCTCACTTTCATCTGAAATGGAATTAATTTTTGTATAAGAATGGCGAAAATCAATGCCTACGGTAAATCGGTTAATTTTCTTTGAATCAATAATATACCGAAGTCCCACGCTTAAACCCATAGATGTGCCTGTTCCAGATGGACTGCCATCAAAAATGACGTTATCTTTAGAATAAAATTTTGCTCTCGCTAATCCGTAAGAATAACGAAAATCAATAAACCAGGAATCAAAACTTTGCCAAAGCATGTGGGTCGTTAAAAGATATTCATTTACTTTTGGCGAAAATTTTCGCTTGCTCCCCCAACTGGCGTTAATAACTCCCCAATCTGCATAGGGGATTTCAGCTGGAATGAGCAAAGTGCTAGATCGATATGTAAACCCCGTTAACATATCTAACCAATTGCTTTTGAAATATTTATCGGCCAAATTATAAAGGGCTAAATCGACTTCCATGCTCGTCCCGGTCATCTCTGTGATACTAGGATTAAAACTTGAAACGCCCTCTTCAAGTCGTAACCATTTACTTGAGCCTAAAACATTGGCGGTTGGATTTTGAACCGTACCGCCCAACTCTCCATTAAACCCGAGTCCGTAACGAATTTCAATGGGAATGAAGGTTACCGGTGCATGGAATTCTCTCCCATGAAATAATTTGTCTGCCCAATAACCTTTTTCATGCTTTTGTTTTTTACCCAGTTTGATTAATCCAAAAAAGTAAGTTCTCTCTTCTTTTTTTTCTATCGCTTCACCCGATAAAATTCCAATGATGAACAAAATGGACAACAGACTCTTTATAAAACGCAATTGCATCATTGCTCAAAATACCTGCATTTTTTGGTTCTTCACAAGAAAAACAGCAAGAGGTTTTTCTCTCGTTTTTTTTCCCTAACTTTGGAGATTCACACAAAGAAACTTTTATCTTTTTGGGTCATTTAAATTACTAATGAAAAAAATAATTCTAATCACAGCCCTATCCATTTTCGGATCAAGCTTTGCACAACAATTCACCATTGCTCGCGTCCAATATAGTGGCGGGGGTGATTGGTACGGCGACCCCAGTAGTCTGCCGAACTTATTGTCTTTTTTAGACGAACAAACGCCCATGCATCCTTTGAAAGAAGAAATCCGCGTCAAATTATCTGACAGCGAATTAAGCCACTACCCTTACTTATACATGACTGGTCACGGAAATATTCGTCTCACTGATAAAGAAATCATCACACTCCGCAGTGCATTGCAAAATGGCGCCTTTCTTCATGTTGATGATAACTATGGCATGGATGAATCCTTACGTCGTGAAATGAAAAAAGTTTTTCCTCACAAAGATTTTATAGAATTACCGCACGATCATCCAATTTTTCATACCTATTTCAAGATGGAAAATGGCCTACCAAAAATACATGAACACGATGGAAAACCACCACAAGCCTTTGGATTATTTAAAGGAGAAAAATTATTGGTCGTTTATACTTATGAATCGGATTTGGGCGATGGTTGGGAAGATGAATCTGTTCATCACGATACTTGGGAAATTCGAGAAAAAGCACTTCAAATGGGTGTGAATATTATTTATTTTGCCTTAACTCAATAATGTCCTTAAAGAAAGATTTACAAAAAGCGCGACGTACTCTTTTTACAAAAGATCTCCTTGCCGTCGCTTGGCTCTTAGCCAGTTTTTCTATTTTTATGTTTACCGCTTTGATGTATTTGGAATCGTTTTACTATTTTTCTCATACTACAAAAATGATGGGCTTGTTTCTTGGTTTTGCTATTATCTTGGGATTGACAATTTTTGCTGGGCTTTATTATGCCTTGATTCAAAACAATAAAATCCAACGGTATTCTTGGGAAAAGATTGCACGGCTCATTGGTGAAAAAGGGTTAGTAAAAAAAACAGATCGGGTGCTCAACGCATTTCAACTTGAAACGGATGACTTGCAATCTGACCTTAGCAGGCAATATGTTTCATCTATTCAAAACACTATAAAATCATTAGATTTTTCTTCGATTCTTCTTCATCCCAAATTACCCATCTTAAAAAAATGGATTTCTGCAACGACCATTTTATTTTTTGCCTTATTCTTGGTTCGAGCAAATGAAAATATCCTTGCCCTTTATCGCTTGGCACATCCAAATTCATCCTTCATCATTCCAAAACCTTTCAGCCTTATAAACTTAACAGGGGATGTGCGCTTACTGGGCGGAGAATCTTCAGAATTTATTATTAAAGCTAAGGGCAGTCGTCCAGATACGGTTTATGCTGTTTTGGAATCGTCCCAAATCGATCCTGACTCCTCTCAAACACAAAGCTTGATTTTAAAATCTGAAAGATATCCTGATGGTCTTTATCATTTTAAAATAGAGAATGTTTTTCACGATTATCACTATAAAGCTTTCGTTTCTGCAGAATATTTTTGGGAAGCTTGGGAAGAAGTCTCTACAGATAAACATCGGATTTATGTAACGGATAGACCCACGTTTGATGCTTTCTCTATCACTATTATTCCGCCAAAATACAGTGGTCTAAAAGCAGAAATACAAGAAGGGAATTTGGCGAATATTCAAGGATTAAAAGGATCCATAATCCAAATTAATCTTCAATCAAACAGGCCATTGAAATCTTCTTATCTTCAGATAAATGACAGCAAAAAAGAAATGAAAATATCTGGGAAAAAAGCTGTAGGTAATTTCAAATTGGAAGAAGAAGGTCAGTTTACTATACATTTATTGGATACGCGGAATATAAAGAACAGAGACCCGGTTCCTTACTATTTGCAAATTTTACCTGACCATCATCCCATTATTGACATTATTTTACCAGAACCAATGCTCGAACTTGGGAATGCTATGACTATTCCCTTTCACCTGAAGATTGAGGACGATTTTGGTTTTTCTCAATTACAAGTAGGCTATGAAATAAAACGTCCCGCTTTTTTAAAGATGGACCCTTATGTCTCCATTTTCTCGATTCAAGGACTTGATTTAGATTCTATTTCTCAAGAGATATTTATGGAATGGGATTTATCTGATTTTATGCTTTTGCCCGACGATGAGGTTCATTATCATTTTGAACTCTATGATAATGATGATATTTCTGGGCCTAAAAAAACCATTTCCAAAAATTTTATCGCACGCCTGCCTTCTCTTGCCGATTTATACGAAGAATTGGAAGAAGAGCAATCCCAAGTGATGGAAGATGTAGAATACAACTTAGAAGCTTTAGATGAACTTCAAGAACAATTGGAAAAAATGGAATTAGAGGCCATCAAAACAAAGGCCTTAGATTGGGAACAAAAACAAGAAATCAAAGCCATGATGGAGAAAGCTTCTGAAGAATTAAAATCCTTAGAAAAGCTAAGTGAAGCCATGGAAGCGATTCAGGCTAAGAACGAAAAACATGAACTATTTTCAGAAGATTTAATGGACAAATTTGAAGAATTACAAAATTTAGTCAATGACCTCATTCCGGAGGCCTTACTAAAAAACATGGAAGATTTACAAAAGGCTCTGAACGAGATGAATATGGATAAACTTCAAGAAGCCATGGAAAACCTATCCGAAAATATGGACCAATTGGAAGCAGATTTAGATCGATATTTAGATATTTTTAAGCGTTTGCAAGCAGAACAAAAAATGGATGAAATTGCAAAACGTTTAGAGCAACTCACCGAACAACAAGACGTATTGGATCGAGATTTGAATCAGACTACTGATAAAAAAACAGACCCTTCCACTTTTGCCCGTATGGAGCAGGACGAACAGCGGAATCTACAAGAATTTCAATCCATTGAATCGCTGATGGAAGAAGCGTCTGAACTCATTTCCCCCTACAGTGAATCTGCCTCTGAATCTCTAGAAGAAATGGAACAATCCGATTTAACCGAAGCCACAGAAGATGCCTTGTCAGAAGCTATGAAAGAAATGAGCAGAATGCAAAAAAGTGAAGCACAAGCACAAAGTATGGAAGCTTTAGAAAATCTGCAAAAAATACAAAAACAGTTCTCCGCAATTCAGGATCAATTCGAAATGGAATCCGTTGCTGAAATGACTGAAAAATTTCAAGCGCTTATGCGGGACGTTTTATATTTATCTAAAAAGCAAGAAAACTTGAGTCAAAATACGAAATCCATTTCTCGCACATCTCATCGTCTTCGTGAATTGACAGCAGAACAGCAAGTGCTCCAAGATCAATTAAAACAAATCATGAACCAAATGATGGAGCTTTCACGAGAGACTTTTGCCATTACACCTGAATTGGGGCAAGCAATGGGCATGAGTTCTGCCATGATGGAAAAAGCCAAAACACAAATGGCTGACCGCAATAATTCTGGTGCAAACCGCAGTCAAAACCAAGCCATGCAATCTTTGAACGATGCAGCACTTTCTTTATTCAACAGCATGGAAGAAATGGAATCTTCTGGCTCTGCGAGTGGTTACGAATCATTTTTAAAACAGATGCAACAAATGTCTGGTCAACAAAAAGGCTTAAACAATCAGGGCATGCAATTTTCCATGGGACAGATGGCGGCAAAAGCCCAACAGCAAATGATGCAACAAATGCTTCAAGGACAAAAACAGGTAAAAAAAACTCTCGAACAATTGATGGACGAAATGCAACAATCGGGTGAACAAGGATTGGGTGATTTATCTGGTATGGGGAAAGATATGGAAGCAGTCATCAAAGATTTGCAACGAAAACGATACACAAAAAAAACAAAAGAAAGACAAGAACGCATATTATCAAGAATGCTTGACAGTCAAAAATCTATGACACAACGAGGGCAAAAAGAAGAACGAAAATCAAGCGCGCCCGACTTCAATGCACTCTTTGAAGGGCCCGGTGGGCTTCCTGGCGATTTGGGCCAACGCAAAAGTTTAGCGATAGAAGCTTTAAATCGTTCTTTAAGCTCGGGCTACCCTAAAGAATATCAGGATATGATTAAACGCTACTTTAATACGATGAGCCAGAATAAAACGCTTTATGAAAAAGAGACAAAACGTGAATAAAACGCTCATATTTTCTCTCCTCATTTCTGCCTTATTGATGGGGCAAAATGCTTCATTTCGTGCTTCTTACAGAACAGCACAAATGCTTGAGCGACAAGGAGATTATGAGCAAGCCCTTACCCTTTATGCTGATTTATTTCAAAAAAACGGGCAGCATCAACAGCTATTTCGTTCTTTGCTCAATCTATATAAAAAAAGCGATAAAATCGCTGAAGGCATTATTTATTTTCAATCTGCCCTCAATAAAAATCCAAACAATATGCAGATTGCACTGACGCTGATTGAATTTCAATATTTAACTGGCGATACACTTTCGACCCAACAGTTTTATACGCAACAAATTGATCATTTTGGAAATCGAGAATCCTTTTATCGTGGCGTCTTGCAAATTTATATGAGATTAGGAAACGAGAACGAAATGATTGACTTATTATCTCAAGCGCGACTCCGATTTAAACCTGCTTTATTTGCACAAGAGGTGGGCCACTATTATCAAGTCAGGCGTGTATTTAATCTTGCCATGGATGAATATATTTTATATGTACTAAATCTTGGTGATCGGAATCATCTTATTTCTAAACGTATTCTTAAAATGAGTGATGAAATAGAATCGCTTACCATCATCGAAAAAAAAATAACGGCAATAGGTTCAAGCACTTTAAATCAAAATATTGAAATTTTAACGATTCTTGCCGATTTTTACTTTAAATTGCAAAGATATAATGATGCGTTTGATGTGCATTTACAATTAGGCATGGATTCCAATTTAAAGATGAACCGATGGCTGAATTTTGCGAATCAACTCCAACAAGAAAAAGTGTATCCCCTCGCTATAAAATCCTATGAATTGATATTAAAAAGCACCGAAAATCAAAAAATAAGCGGGAAAGCACTCATCGGATTAGGACGTTCATTTGAAGCACAAATTACACCAAAAACTCACTCTGATCTTATTGATTATTACTATAATGATAATATGTTTTTGGACTCGCCTGTTTATTCTACAAAACAAATTGCCGGCTCACACCTTGAAACGAGTATCGCTTTTTATGATTCCATTTTAAGTCAACAATCCCTTTCCAAACAATCGGCACAAGCCCATTTTCGATTGGGGGAAATTTATTATTTAGTGAATCAAGATTTTGATCGAGCCATTATTCAATATGAATTTTCCCTCAAAAATCGACCAAGTCAAAAGCTCATCAAAAAATTACATTTGCGTTTAGCTGATGTGTATTTGTCAAAAGGAAATCCCACCATTGCTTTTGAATATCTTGATTCTTTATTGACTCAAAAATATGATGCTGATTACGAAAGCAAACGTATTCTGATGGGCCTACACGCACTTCCAACTGACTCAGTCATGTTATTAATCCAATCTGCTTTTGGACGGATTAAGCCTACTTCACCTCGATTCAATGACTTAATGGAATTACGTGATTTGATTCAAAACTATTATGTTAAGGGAGAGGAAAATGATAAAATGGCGTTTTCACTTTTTTTAAAAGCGGATATGCAATTGAGACAAAATAAAATGAGTGAAGCCCTTGAAACCCTTTCTTATCTTCAAAAATTATATCCTAATAGCAGCATATTTTCTTTAGCACTATTTCGGAAATCCTTGATTTTTAACGCATTAAATCAACATACGCTAGCTTTAGAATCTTTGACACTTTTAGAAGAAACGCCCTTTGCTGATCGAGCCATTATATTAACAGGCCAAATTTATGAATTTGTAATGGGAGATAAAGAGAAAGCTCTCTCTTCCTTTCATCAAATTTTAGATGCGTTTCCTAATTCCATATATTTTGAACCCATTCGTTATCACATTCGAAAATTAGAACAAGAGAGCAAAAACCAATGAAACGACTTATATTTTTATTCATGATTTCTTTCTCCTTTGGACAAAAATTATTGATTCCAATGGACGTATCACAAAATGATCATCTTAAAGCGTACGGCATTGCTATTTATACTTTGAGTAAAGATATCAATGTAGAATGGTTACTGAATTATCGTGATGGATCATTTTTGGTTGATCATTATCCTTTTATTGAGAGAGAATGTCGTCTCCGTGGCGTAAGTTTTGAAATTATCAATGGAAGCATGGCCTTATCCATCTATGGTGAAATCGAACAAAATAATATGGATATTGTGTTATTGGAAAAATCTCCAAAAATTGCCATCTATACGCCACCCAATAAACAGCCCTGGGATGATGCCGTAACCATGGCGCTTACTTATGCTGAAATTCCCTACGAAACTTTGTGGGATGAAGAAGTACTAAATACTGGTTTGTCAGAGTATGATTGGCTTCATCTTCATCATGAAGATTTTACGGGGCAATTTGGAAAGTTCTATCGAAATTATCGCAATGCACCTTGGTATATCTTACAGAAAAAGCAATTTGAACAAGTAGCATACCAATATGGATATGCTTCAGTTCACGAAGAAAAAAAAGCTGTAAGCCGCACGATTAAAAAATTTGTTGGTGACGGAGGATTCCTTTTCGCCATGTGTTCTGCCACTGATTCTTACGACATCTCTCTTGCCTTGGAAAATGTGGATGGCGCTCACTCTGTGTTTGATGGAACGCCTATTGATCCAAAAGCCCAGACTAAGCTTAATTTTTCTAAAACATTTGCCTTTACCAATTTCAAATTAATGTCCGATCCTATGGTCTATGAATTTTCTGACATTGATTTTCCACCCAGCCACAAACCAAAAGTCCGCACGGCAGAATCAGACTATTTTTCTCTTTTCGAATTTTCCGCAAAATTTGATCCTGTCCCAACCATGTTAACGCAAAATCATGTTTCTACGGTCAAAGGATTCATGGGACAAACCACAGGGTTTGATCGCAATCGCATCAAAAGTCATGTTGTGCTTATGGGTGAAGATCCAGCATCAGACCAAGTCAAATATCTTCATGGGAATTTTGGGAAAGGGACTTTCACGTTTTATGGGGGACATGATCCGGAAGATTATCAACATTTTGTCGGTGATCCGCCCACAGATTTATCTCTCCATCGCAATTCCCCTGGCTATCGATTGATTTTGAATAATGTGCTTTTTCCTGCTGCTCGAAAAAAAGAACGGAAAACATGATACAAATTTGTGAAGGTAATTTTCAAGAATGTGTGGACTTATCAAAACGCATCCCTGAATTTGAATCGCCTTATTCAATAGAAGAATATAAAAAAAGATGCTCTGGAACTCATTTGACTCTCATTGCTAAAATTGGCGATAAAAATCTTGGCTTTAAAATTGCTTATGATCAATTTAATGATGGCACGTTTTATTCTTGGATGGGAGGCGTTTTACCCAATTTTCGAAAACAAGGAATTGCGAGTCAGCTTGCGGATTATCAGGAAAACTGGGCGAAAGAAAATGCCTATTCTTCCATTCGTCTCAAGACACGTAAAAAACATAAGGCGATGATAGCCTTTTCTTTAAATCGAGGATTTGTGATTACGAATGAAATTCAAAAATGGCCTGACAAAGAATCACGCCTCCAGATGGAAAAAGCATTATAAAATATGTGGTTTCAAAAACAAATTTCACTCAACGCGAAATCAAGAGGATTTCATCTTATCACAAATGAGATTCTTCAAACTATCTCTGGAATCAAAAATATTAAAATCGGACTCTTGCATATTTTCATCAAACATACTTCAGCTTCGCTCACCATTAACGAAGATGCAGACCCAACGGTTCGCCAAGATTTTGAATCACATTTTAATCAAGCTGTTCCAGAAAATGCTCCCTTTTATAAACATACATTTGAAGGGACCGACGATATGCCAGCTCATTTGAAAGCGTCTATTTTGGACTCGTCCTTATGCATCCCTATTACAGACGGGAAATTAAATATGGGCACTTGGCAAGGGATTTATCTTTGTGAACACAGAAACCATGGCGGAAGTAGAAAATTGCTATTAACAATGCAAGGCGAGAACTAAATCCTTAGGCTTTTTCTTTAGCCATTTGCCAAATCTCTTCCATTTCTTCTAAAGTAGATTCTTCTAGTTTTTTCCCTCTTGCTTCCAAAACTTCTTCAATTTTATTGAAACGATATATAAATTTTTTATTCGTAGCACGAAGCATATCCTCTGCTGGTATATCAAAATATCGCGATAAATTCACGACAGAAAAAAGCACATCTCCAATTTCTTCTTTTATATTTTCCGTGTTTCCAGATTCGTGCGCCTCTTTAAGTTCATCGATTTCCTCGTGAAGTTTTGCCCAAACATCCTCTACATTTTCCCAATCAAACCCAGTATAAGCCGCTTTTTGTTGAAGTCTTTGCGCCCGAATTAAGGCGGGGAGCGCGACAGGTACACCATCTAATCTGGACTTTCTATTCTTTTCTAAATGCTTTTGTGCTTCCCAATTTTGCTTGGCTTCAAAAGGGGCATCTGCTTTTTTATCGCCAAAAACATGCGGGTGGCGACGCACTAATTTTTCATTTATCGTATCTAATGAATCTTCAATCGTAAATTCATTATTTTCTGATGCAATTTGAGTTTGTAAGGCCACATGAAGCATGATGTCTCCCAACTCTTCTTCTAATAAGTCAATATCGCCCTCTTCCACACTTTCAACCACTTCATAAGCTTCTTCAATTAAATAGGGGAGCAAGGATGCATGCGTTTGTTCTTTGTCCCAAGGACAGCCATCTGGACCTCGTAATTTTTCAACAATTTCTAATAGTTTTATAAATTTTTCTGCGACTTGTTTTTTGTTCATTTTTCTATTTTTTCAAAAAGGTTTTGCCAATTGATTTGGCTTAAAAAATTATCTTCCATATTGGTCATTTCTCTTTTTTCATCCGATGTTTCATCATTGAATCCTAACAAATGTAAACAACCATGAATAATGAGCCTTGAGGTTTCTTTCTCAAATTGTTCATCAAAAGTAACTGCATTTTCTTTCGCTCTAGGAAGACTAATATAAATTTCTCCTTCCACATTTTTTTCATCATATTCATTTAATCGGAAAGCAATCACATCTGTAAATTGATCTAGCTTAAAAAATTCTTTTTTGAGATTTGTCAATAAATCATCTTGGGCAAAAATGAGGGTCAAGGCTAAATCTTGAATCTGATGCTTTGCACAAATGCTATGGATAATACTTTCACATATCTCTTGATTTGGTGGAGAAAAAAGAGGATCTGTCTCAATCTGAATTTGAATCAAAAGAGAGTCAACTGCCTTCGTTTATTTTATTGGCTAATGGATCATCTGGGTATTCTATACGAATATGATATATACCTCTCAAGACAGGCAACATCCCTGTCTGGCCATCCACCGTTCCTTTGATGCGACGAAGTTCATCCATGGTTAGAGGACATTCATCTAACTGTCCATCATCAATTCTGGCTTTGATAATTTTATCAATCATCGCTTCAATTTTCATAATATCGGGATTTTTCAAAGACTTAACGGCGGCCTCTACTGCTTCACAAATCATGAGAATACCCGTTTCTTTGGTATTGGGCTTTGGTCCCGGATATCGAAATTGAGAATCGTCCACTTTTGAAATATCTCCATCTACCTCTTCAAGTGCTTTACGATAAAAGTATTCGACACGGGTGGTTCCGTGATGCATGGGAATAAAATCACTGACGGTTGTTGGTAAGCCATATTCTTTTGCCAATTTTAATCCTTCTGTCACATGAGAGCGAATAATTTTTGCACTCATCGTTGATGTTAAATCATCGTGCAAATTTTCACCGCTAAATTGATTTTCGATGAAATAATCTGACTTTACCATTTTTCCAATATCATGATAATAAGCGCCAACACGACATAATAAAGAATTTGCATTAATTGCTGCCGTGCAGGATTCTGCTAAATTTCCAACAACAATACTGTGATTAAATGTGCCATTGGTTTCCCTCTGAGCTCGTTTGAGTAGAGGATGTTCAAAATCCAATAATTCAATAAGGGTTAAATTCGTTGTAATATCAAACCCAATTTCAAAAAGCCCAATGAGTCCGTATGTTACAATTGGCGCTAAAAAACTAATCATAACAAGCACTTGAATATCAAATAAAATACTGTTCCAAGCGTAAGCTTTAAATAAACCTAAACCAAGAACAGCTACCATACTGGCAGCAATAAGCGCAAATAAAGTAATGAAAAGTTGACTTCTCGTTCTTAAATCTCGGATATTATAAACAGCAACAGAAGAGGTAAAAAGTGAGACAATAATAAAATCTAAATTATGTCCCATCATCATCCCTAAAAGTAATGCTATCGATGTTGTTGCCATAAATCCAATTCGGCTGTCAAAGAGAATAGTCAATGCCATAGCGGATACAGTAATGGGAATAAAATATTCTGACCAAGAAAATTGAATCACAATAATATGAGCTAAAATCAACTCCAAGGCAAAGATTAAAGAGATGAGCAAAACCATTTTCCACTCATTAAAAATTGAGATACGATATACAAGTAAAAAGGTAAAAAAGAATGAAATCACTACTGAAATAAGGATAAATTTCCCCACGAAATTCCAAAAACGAGTGGAAATCCCTTTTCTGTTTTCTGATTCTTCCGTTATCAAAGCTAAGGAATTAAGTTTTTGAAGAATATTTTCTGTGACCCGCTGATTGGCATCCACAATCATTTCATTCTTAAGAACAACCCCTTGACTCCTTGGCACCTTATTTAATGCTGCTTCTTGACGTGCTTTTGTAATTTCACGATTATAAATCAAATTCGGTTTCATGAAATCAACAATGATATCATTTCCTAAATTTTGGTAAAAATACTCTTGATATCTATCAATGAGCTCTTTTTTGGCTCTCGTCCATGCATCTTGAAGATCATGATAATTACTGGGCTTTGCTAATATTGGCACAGAACCCTGCTCTAATGTAATTCGTGTACTTAATATCTCTCCATAGGGAATATCATAAATTCCTTCTGCCCATCTGTTTTTACAAATCTGTCGTAGCTCTATTTTAAACACATTTATAAACTTTTTATTTATGGTACTGCTTTCGAATAATAAAAATTTCTGCCAATTTTCTTTCCCTTTCGCAAAAGGATATTCTGTATAAAATGCTTGGGTTAAAATATCTAAATTTGTGCTATCTGCCACAAAATCAGATTGAGCTTTTTCATATTGTTTCTGATATTTTCTTTCATAGACAAGTCGTTTAGATTCTTCAAATCGTTTTTGAGCTTGACGGATATCATTAAGAGAAATAAAAAATAAATCTAATGCCTTAATCTGTCCATTAACAATGGCTTCGTCTCGATGGAAAACGAACTCAACAGAATTTAACTTTTCATCTAAATCCAACTTGAGTTGTTTCTCTGTTTTTTGAATTGGGAACGTGGTCGGCGCTATAATGGCTTCTTGCGTGATATCATTTACCTGATACGTATATTTTAAAGATTTCCCTCCTGGGAATAAATAGACAATGATTAAAACCAATGTGCTAATAATTAAAACTTGAGGCCAATAAATTTTTAATGGCGCCAACCATCCGTCTAAGGATACATTTTTAAATCCTTTTTTAATCATTAAACTTGGACTTCCTTTAATATTTCTCGAGAGATAATCAGTCGTTGAATTTCGCTTGTCCCTTCGCCGATTTCAAGAATTTTTGCATCCCGGAAAAAACGTTCTACATCAAATTCTTTTACATAGCCATAACCCCCGTGAACTTGTATCGCTTCTGTGGTGGTTTTCATGGCAACTTCGCTGGCAAAAAGTTTCGCCATAGCTGCTTCTTTTGAAACGGGTAAGCCTTGATCCTTCATCCAGGCTGCATGATAAACCAATAATTTTGAGGCCTCAATTTCGGTGGCCATATCTGCTAATTTAAATCCAACCGATTGAAATTTGTGAATGGGCTTTCCAAAAGCTTCTCTTTCTGTTGAATATTTTAAAGCTATTTCATAAGCACCTAATGCCGTTCCAACCGATAAAGCTCCAATGGCAATTCTTCCTGAAATCAATGTTTTCATAAATGTTTTAAATCCATCCTGAGGTGAGCCCAACATTGCCGAAGCAGGCACACGCATATCTCTGAAAAAGAGTTGCCGTGTATCGCTAGCCTTCCAACCCATTTTCTTCTCTTTTTGGGCAATCTCTAAACCTGGCGTATCCATGGGAATAATAAATGCCCCAATACCTTGCAGTTTGTCCCCATCCATAATTTTGGTCGTAAAGGTTAAAACGCCCGCTTCACCCGCATTTGTGATAAATATTTTTCCTCCATTTACAATATAAGAATCTCCATCCCGAATAGCTGTCGTTTTCGTAGCTCCAGCATCACTGCCTGCGCTAGGTTCAGTTAAACCAAATGCACCAAGCATCTTTCCCGAAGCCAATTGTGGGAGGTAGGCTTGTTTCTGTTCCTCATTCCCCAATTGAAGCAAAGGCAAAGTTCCAAGTGACGTGTGGGCAGTCATAGTAATGGCAACAGATGCATCCACTCGTCCCAACTCAATAATGGCTGTTACAAAAGCAATCATGTCCAAACCTGCGCCGCCATATTCTTCTGGAACCACAATTCCCATCATACCCAATTCTCCCATTTTTGTGACAATCTCACTTGGGAATGTTTCATTTTTATCTAATGCTTGAGCAATCGGTGCCACTTCTGATTCGGCAAATTCCCGAACCATATTCTGTATCATTATATGTTCTTCACTAAAAAAAAGACTATCCATAGGGGTTTTCCTAATTTATTCTATTTACGTGTATTTAAGATTGAGAATTTACAACAAGTCTATGAAATGATCGATGGACGGATATCCCTCGCATTTAGTTGAATGGTCTCTTGTCCTCGCCAGCGATTGATTTCGATCACAAAAGCTATATCTATAGGATTTCCATTAATCAGATCTTGATATTTATGAGCAAGATTAAACCCAATAACGGGGAAAGATTTTTGGCCTGACTTGACTTTAAAACGAATATGATCCCCGTTTCCAATAATTTTGGGAATCCCATCAATTTCAAGCTGAGTTGTCGCAAATTTGGGTCGCATATTTTTCGGACCAAAAGGTGAAAGTTTTTCCAAAAATGTCATAAAGCGGGTATTGATATCTGCTAAGCATATCTCGCCCTCTAAGTAAATTGTAGGCTCCAAATCTTCCTTTGATAATTCTTGATTTGCTTTTTTCAGAAATTCTAATCGAAAATCTTCGAAATGATTAGAATGAATTGATAGGCCTGCTGCCATGGGATGTCCACCATAATTTTCTAAATGCTCCCGACTCGCTTTTAATGCTTCAACCATATTTAATTTGGAAATGCTTCGCGCTGATCCTTTTCCGTTCCCTTCAGCATCAAAACCAATAATAATCGTGGGGCGGTGAAATGATTCTTTTAATTTAGAGGCCGCAATGCCAACCACACCTGCATGCCAATTTTTTGATCCTAATACAATGGCAGAATCATTTTTTAAATCAACTTCTGCATTCACTTTTAACATGGCTTCTTCAACGACCTGACTTTGAATGACCCGACGTCTTTTATTTTCAGCATCTAAATTCAAGGCAACTTTTTTTGCAAATTTTCTATCTTTTGTGGTCATCAACTGAACGGATCGATTTGCATCCCCAAGACGACCTGCCGCATTTATTCGCGGCGCAACATTAAAGACGACTTGCCCAACAGAAATTTCATGATCTAAGTCCACGCCTGCAATTTTTAAGAGTTCACGTAAGCCTGGGCGATCAGATTTCCGTAAGACGAGTAGTCCATGGTGAACAATAATTCTGTTTTCATCGATCATAGGCACCAAATCTGCAGAAGTACCCAAAGCCGCTAAATCAAATAAATCGTAAACAAGATCAAAAGGAAGATTCAATTCTTTGACTAATCCCGTTAATAATTTTAAAGCAACGCCACCTCCACATAATTCTTTGAAAGGGTAATTACAATCAGATTGTTTTGGATTTAAAACCGCAATTGCATTTGGAAGCATTTCGCCAGGCGTATGGTGATCCGTAATAATAACCTCAATGTCATTAGCAGTGGCATATTCCACATGCTCAACATCATTCATACCGCAATCGCAGGTAATCATCAATTTTGCGCCACGTTTTTTTGCTGTGTCTATGCCGAGCTCTGATAGTCCGTATCCTTCTGTTTCACGGTTTGGAATATAAGTGCTTACTTCAGCGCCCAAATTTTTCAATCCAATAAAAAGTAGCGAGGCGGCGGTTGTCCCATCTACATCATAATCACCAAATATCATGATAGGCTGATGACTCTTTATAGCATTAATAATCCTCTCAACTGCCTTTTCCATATTTTTCATAAGAAACGGATCATGTAGAAGGCTAATATCTGGATTAAAAAATGGCGTCGTTTGCTCTGAGGAAGCTAATCCTCTTGTCGCCATCACTTTTGCTATAATTTTAGAAACACGAAATTCATCTTGAATCTGTGAAATTAGTTTTGGCTCAGTACTGGGGAAAATCCATTTCATAAAAAGTAATTCGTATTTTGATTTTGTTTATTAAAAATTGAGTTGGTCTATAAGCCGAGTCCTGTTCCCCCATTTTCATGGGATCGATGATCATTCCTCTGGGACCCTCGTTGCCGATGGCCTCAAGCAACCTACCCGCTCCTCAAACAACCCGGACGAGGTCTTGGAGACTATTCGGTCTTGCACTGGATGGGGTTTACAAGCTTTCTATGTCACCATAAAAACTGGTGGTCTCTTACACCACCCTTTCACCCTTACCCAATCGACTAACGCCAATTTAGGCGGTTTACTTTCTGCTGCACTTTCCATATTCTCACGAACTCCCCTCGTTAAGGGGCATCCTGTCCTGCAGTGCCCGGACTTTCCTCCCTGCTTACAAAAGTAAACAGAGTAATCATCCAACCAACTCAATTTTCAAAAATCTTTTAATCTTGTTCCTTTTTTTTACCATATATAAATCGGCCACAAGATCCACAATTATGTACTGCTAAATTATTTCGGATTTCAGAGGCTGTCTGAGGAGGAACAACTGCCCCACATCCTCCACAAGCATTGTTAACCAATTCTACAACAGCGTATCCGTTTCTTGCATTTAATACTTTTTTGTAAAGGGCCATTATTTCTGGGCTTAAATCTTTTGTCGCTTCAGAACGTTGTTCTTCTAAAACTTTTTTCTCTTCAGCGGAATTTAAGATGGCTATTTTAAGTGTTTCTCTTCTAGATCTTAAATCTAAAGTTAACGCTTCAAGTGAATCTTCTTTTTCTTTTGTTTCCGTTTCTAAAGTCTCTTTTTCTTCTAACCAATTAAGTTCTTCTGTCTCAATTTTATCTCTATCCTGTTTCAAAAAATCCATCTCATTCATCATGGCATCATACTGTTTGTTATTTGTCACAGCGAATAATTGCTCTTTATATTTCTCGATTTTTTCTTTGATGTCTTGAAGCTTTCCTTCGTTCTTCGCACATGATAAATCAATCTCTTTTACCCTGCTCTTGTTCTCTGTTACGATATCTACCAAGCCTTTTTCCTGATTATTTAAATCTTCAACTTTTGTGGGTAAATCCCCAAGCAACTCTTCAATATCCGTAAGTTGGGTGTCAATATCTTGGAGCTTGACTAAATTTTCTATTATCATACTTCCTCTTTTAATGTATTATGTAAAAAAAAAGCACCCTCTTCGGTGCATTTTTTAATATTGTTTTGATTTGGCTGATTTAAACATTGTCGAATGGTTCTATCACTTTGTTTTATTATTAATCTTTTCATAAGCTATATAGCCAATGAATTTAAAGCTTTCACCTTACATTCCGGTATGAAATATTGAAGAAATAGGTCTAAAATACTTCGTTCAAACGGAGAAGATGACTGGCTTCAGCTAATGAAATTTTCTTAGCCAATATTTCGCCATCTGGCGTTTCTAAATTTAAGCTTACTTCTCTATTTACTATTTCAGAAATACGCCATTCTTGATCGTCAATCAATATTGTTTTTCCGATAATATGTTGGAGCTCTTGCTTGGAATATGTCTGTTCTTCCATCATCGTTACCTTGATTAAATCATTTTAGTTTGGATTAACTAGCTCGAATTTAATCAAATTCAAGAATATCAGAATAATATCTTTTGTTTAAATTGATATGCTGACATATTTATCCTTAATCTCAAGCCTTAGAATCCTTGATTAAATCTAAAAGAAACAACACATCACATGGGCAAAACAAAAAAACAATATTCTCCCTTTGTAAAACGACATTTAGGCTCTAACGATTTACAAATTCAAGCAATGCTCTCTGAGATTGAAGAAGAATCTTTGAAGACATTGACTCATAAAATTGTGCCCGAAGATATTCTATCAAATGGCGAAATGGGTTTAGCCCCTTTTCTTTCTGAACCTGAAGCAATTGAAAAACTGAAAGAAATCTCTAGTAAAAACATGTGCTTTCAATCTTATATTGGAATGGGATATTATAACACATTCATCCCTGGCGTAATTAAACGCAATATTTTAGAAAATCCCGGTTGGTATACGGCCTATACGCCTTATCAATCTGAAATTTCTCAAGGAAGACTCGAAGCGTTGCTTAATTTTCAAACCATGATTTCCGATTTGACCCAGCTTCCGATAGCAAATGCATCTTTATTAGATGAAGGAACCGCGGTGGCAGAAGCCATGCTTATGTTTTTTAATGCAACCCGAGATGCAAAGAAAAATGTATTTTTGGTCTCAGATAAATGTCACCCACAAAGCATTGATGTTTTAAAAACACGTGCTGAACCTTTAGGAATTTCATTGCTTATCCAGGCTCACGAAGATTTCAATTTTAATGAATCTGTTTTCGGGGCACTTGTCCAATATCCCGACACAGATGGATACATCCAAGATTTTTCACCACTTTGTCAATCTGCGAAAGAAAAAAATATCTTTATCTGTATGGCGACAGATTTATTGGCCTTAACGCTTTTGAAAACACCTGGAGAAATGGGTGCTGATGTTGCTGTTGGAAGCTCACAACGTTTTGGTGTTCCCATGGGATATGGTGGCCCACACGCTGCTTTTTTTGCAACGACAGAGGCATTTAAGCGAAAAATTCCTGGACGTATTATTGGTGTTTCTCACGATACGCAAGGCAATCCCGCGCTACGAATGGCTCTGCAAACCCGAGAACAACATATTCGTCGAGAAAAAGCCACATCCAATATTTGTACATCCCAAGTTTTACTAGCGGTGATGGCTGGCATGTACGCCGTTTATCATGGCCCTAAAGGGCTTGTTGAGATTGCAAATCGTGTCCATCGCCTTACAAAATTATTAGCTTATTCATTGCATTCTTCAGGATTTAAACTCCATCACACTCATTATTTTGATACGATTCGATTCAAAGCCTCTAACTGGAGAAAAAAAGCTGAATCCTCTAAAATCAATCTGCGAGATTTTGCTGATGGAACAGTGGGTATCTCCCTAGACGAAACAAGCCGTATTCAGGATATTGAAGATATTTTGTCTGTTTTTGATGTCGAATTAAAAGATGCTCCCGCCCAAAATATCCCGACAACATTAGCGCGGACTTCCTCATTTTTGAGTCACCCCGTCTTTCATGCCTATCAAACAGAAACGGAAATGCTACGTTATCTTCATCGATTAGAAATAAAAGATTTATCTCTCAATACCAGTATGATTCCTTTGGGTTCCTGCACAATGAAACTCAATGCTACGACCGAAATGGAGTCGATTACTTGGCCAGAATTTGGAAATATTCACCCATTTGCGCCCAAAGAACAAACAATGGGCTATCAGGAGCTTATTCATGAATTAGGTGAATGGCTCAGGCTCTCAACCGGCTTTGATACCATATCAATGCAACCCAATTCGGGTGCACAAGGAGAATATGCTGGACTCCTCACCATTCGCGCTTATCATCATGAAAATGAAGAACAAGAACGAAATATTTGTTTGATTCCTGCATCAGCTCATGGAACAAATCCTGCATCTGCTGTAATGGCTGGGATGAAGGTTATCATTGTTGCTTGCGATAAACATGGAAATATTTCTGAGAAAGATCTAAAAGAAAAAGCAGAGTTTCATGCTGGAAATCTTTCTACTCTGATGGTGACTTACCCTTCAACTCACGGCGTTTTTGAACTTTCGATTAAAAATATTTGTCAAATTATCCATCGCAATGGAGGACAAGTTTATATTGATGGCGCCAACCTCAATGCCATGCTCGGCTTATGCAAACCTGGCGATTTTGGTGGCGATGTAATGCATATCAATTTACATAAGACCTTTAGCATTCCACATGGTGGAGGCGGTCCAGGGATGGGCCCTATCGTTTGCAAAAATCATTTAGCGCCTTTTCTTCCTGGACACTCTCAAATTAAAACTGGAGGCGAAAAATCTATTTTTGCCGTCTCATCTTCTCCATTTGGAAGTTCTAGTATTCTTCCGATTTCTTGGGCTTATATGGCAATGATGGGAAGTGAAGGTCTCAAAAAAGCGACACAAGTTGCCATTTTGAATGCGAACTATATGGCCAAAATACTTGAGAAATATTTCCCGATTCTATATCGTGGCATAAGTGGGTTTAGTGCTCATGAGTTTATTATCGATTTACGTGAATTGAAAAAAGAATCGGGTATCTCTGAAGAAGATGTAGCCAAGCGACTCATGGATTATGGCTATCATGCGCCGACCATGTCCTTTCCTGTTCCTGGAACTCTCATGATTGAGCCCACCGAAAGTGAATCTAAAAAAGAATTGGATCGTTTTTGTGAAGCCATGATCTCAATCCGTCAAGAGATTCAAGATGTGATTGAGGGCACACTCGACACAACAGATAATCCTCTCAAAAATGCACCTCACACCGCTTCTGTTCTTACAGCGGATAAATGGGAGCATAAATATTCTCGCCAAAAAGCTGGCTATCCCGCCCCTTGGCTCAGTGAACATAAATATTGGCCAAGCGTAAGCCGAATTGACAATGCACAAGGTGATCGAAATTTAATCTGTTCCTGTTTGCCGATTGATCGTTACAAGCAATAACAATCTTCTAATCAATCGCTATAACATCAGCAATGATTAGTTGTAATTTTTATTTTCATCATATTTTATATGAACCCCCATTTATCCCCCATATTCGGGGATTTGATTGGTTGAAAATTAAAATTACGTACCTGTCTGCGTTCAACTACAAACAAACAAGCATCTAATGCTTACCGCATTAATAAGCTAACATGCTCGTTATTTTATCGCCAACAAAGACCCAAAATTTCTCTCCAATTTCTGGCTCTGAATTCTCTCAGCCAAGCCAATTAAAAAAAGCTAATTATTTAATGACATTATTAAAGGGATTTAGCAAATCTCAATTAAAAAAATTTATGGTTTTAAGCGAAAAATTAACTGATGAAACATATAATCATATTCAAGCATTTGAACTAAACAATCCCACAAAAAAAATAAAACAGGCCCTATTTGCTTATACTGGAGCCGTTTTTAGTCAAATAAAACCAGAGACATTTTCAAAGAAAGCTTTGGTATTTTCCCAATCAAATATCCGTATTCTTTCCGGATTATATGGCGTACTTAAACCCTTAGATTTGATTCAACCTTACCGATTAGAAATGGCTAAAAAGTTAAAAACAAATAGGGGCGTTCAATTAGTAGATTTTTGGAAAACAACCATCACAAATAGCTTAAATGAAGATGAAAAAGAAATCATCATCAATCTAGCATCTAAAGAATATCTAAAGGCTATTCAAGCCAAAGCATTAAAGGCTCAAATGATTCATATTCATTTTAAAGAAAAAAAAGGAGATAACTATAAAGTGGTTGGGTTCTTCGCAAAACAAGCACGAGGGAAAATGGTAAATTTTATCGTTAACAATAAAATTACTACGCCCGCTTTATTGAAAAGCTATCACGAAGATGATTATGCCTTTAACCCTTCCCTTTCCTCAAAATTTGATTGGGTGTTTACTCGGGGTTGAATTTTTTTCAAATTTTCTAGCATACCAAAATTTGGCTTAAATTAAAAAACCCTTCAAAGGTTTTGAACCTTAGAAGGGTTTTTGCTTAACGACTTAATAAGAATCGTGTTTAATTCATGTAGGAACTGATATCCATAAGGAAAAGAGATAAAGATCTTTCGCCTGGTTTTGCAGATCGACTTGATGAAAACATCAACGTTGTGTTATCTGGCGATATCATAGGGAAACCATCAAACGCATCGCTATCAGTCAATTGGGTTTGTTCTTTTGTTTCCAAATTAATCATATAAATCTCAAAATTATGAGGTGGATGCACTTTCACAAAAACGGCATGAATTCCATCTGGGCCTGGATGAGGCGCCCAATTTGTTTCCTCATCAAAAGTCAATTGCTTCAAATCTGTTCCGTCATGATTAATGGTATATAAAGTCATGGGTTTTGCGCGAGCATCATCATATTCTTTTTTCCAAGCTCTGTATAGAATGGTTTTACTATCAGGGAGATAAAAAGAGCCTCCTTCTTGCCACTCATCAGTGAAAGTAATTTGATGTTCGTCTGTTCCATCCGCTTTCATTTTCCACAAATCAAGTTTCCCATCAACTTGTCGCGTAAAAAGAATCCATTTCCCGTCAGGAGAGACAGATACTTCTGCGTCATAATGCATATTATGGGTTAGTCGTTTGACATTATTCCCTTCTAAATCGCTTGTATAAAGTTCAGCACCTTGAGGATATATTTTTGGTTTAGACCAATTCCCAACAGGTACATCTGGGTAATCTCGCGTTGAAGTCCAAATGATTTTATTTCCATCAGGAAAATAATAAGAACAAGCATCTTCACCTTTATCATTAATGAGTGTGATATTTTCACCATCAATCGTAGAGATATAGACGCGATGCACTTCATCCTCTTCTGTAATACGTGCATTGCAAATAAAGCTTTTTCCATCAGGTGAAAAATACGCTTCAGCAGCCATGGGAATATTGGGAACGGCGGTAACTCGCGTTTCTTTCCCTTGTGCATAATTTTTTTCTGATGGTCCAATGACAAATACAAGAATTACCATGCCCATAATGAGCGCTGCGATTATTTTAGTTTGAGACATTTTACTATTTCCTTTTCTTTTGTGTTTCGTGATTATTTGATTTCAAATTCAAGGCTTAATTGGTTCGTATTGCCAAAGGGACCTAATGGTAATACACTATAATTAATACTCGTATTTCCAAGTGTGTTTACATTCATTTTGAGCCCTGCTCCAAATGTAAACACATTTTCCGTATAGTTTATTCGATATCCACTACGAATAAAAAATAATTCTTTATATGAATATTCACATCCTATGTTAAGATGCTCACTGCTGTCATTTGGATGTTCCGCGTCAATTGCGAGGGTAACTCTATTAAAATGGTTTTCGATAAAAGCATCATTCATTCCCAGTAAATCGACGGAAATTCCAATTCTAATCATAAGTGGGATGGACCAAGTCTCGGTTTGAAGATTTGCATCTGTTAATTGATTTCCATCAAGGTCTTCGTCAATATCCGTTTTACCTATCAAATCTCTTCCTTGATATTGTAGCTCACCACCAAAATTAGAAAGAGACATACCAATTTTTAGATTGTGATATGCAGTGCGAAGAATAGACCCCAAATCAAATGCAACTGTTGATGCAGATTCGTTATAAGCTGATGTATGGATATATTTTAAAGTTAAACCGTAGGACAATCTATCGCTAATGGCTTGAGCATAACTAAGGCCCATGGCCAAATCCATCACGGAGTAATACAAACCCGTCCCATCCGGCTCCTCCACGGTGGTCACTTCTTTCTCTCCCATTGTTAAAGCAGAAAATGAAACGCCAAAATGGCTCTTGTTTTGCAAAGGAATAATAACTCCAATAAATTCGTGGGAAATATCTAAAGCCCAATCATTATGGGAAAAAATAGTATTGATTCCTTTTGAAGAGGAAAGCCCAGCCGGATTCCAATAAAGAGCGGATGCATCATTTGCTAATCCGACAAAACTGCCTCCCATTCCCATAGATCTTGCGCCAACGCCCAACTTTAAAAATTGCGCAGATGTGCTTCCCACTTTATCAAATTCATGCCCTCCAAAAAGAGACGCTATTGTAACACTTAAAATTAGAAAGGTATTTTTCATTTAATCACCAAAAATCTTCCTGTATTTTCATGTCCATCCAATGTGGAGGCGTGAAATAAATATACACCTGGAGCAATAAATTGATCATTCTTTGTTCGCATATCCCAAAACGCATAACCTGTGTTTGAATCGTGCTCTATGCTTGCGACAAAATCGCCTATGAGTGTATAAATATTAATTGTACATTGATCGGGTAAATGATTAAACTGAAGTTTTTTTCCAAATTCACTTTTCTCCCAAACATTGCTTACAATATAAGGATCAGGGACAACACGAATATTTGCTAAGGTATTTTCATCTGAGGCAGTTTTTGAAGAAGCTGTTGTCCCAAAAGTATAATAAATCCCTTCTCGGAATGGCTTGTATGTTTTAATGGTAAATTGATCTCCATT
>JABHGY010000081.1 GCA_018671775.1 Fidelibacterota bacterium | reverse complement strand
TTGAGGTTTTTAGTTTTTTTAGGTGCGACATAAGGATTTTTGAGCCTTTATTTTTTTGTTTTATAAGCCTGTATTAATGGAATCGTGAAACTACCGGCTGCAACGATGAGCATAATCAAGCTGGTTGGTCTGGTAAAGAAAATTGTCCAACCACCCATCATGACTGCTCGGATAAAATTTGTTTCAGCTATATTACCCAAAACCATACCCAGAACAATGGGTGCTACCGGATAATTATAACGTCTTAATAACCATCCAAAAACGCCAAAAGCCAGACAAGCCGCCACATCAAAAAAAGAGTTTCGAACAGCAAAACTGCCAATAATTGATACGGCAAAAATAACAGGGAATAAAATCATTTTTGGTATGGTTGTTACTTTTATCCAGAGGCGACTCCCGAAAAATCCAAGCACCAGTAAAACAACATTTGCTAGAAGCAGACTGGCTAACAAACCATAGATGATTTCCGGATTTGATACAAAAAGTTGAGGGCCGGGCGTAAGATCATGAATCATTAATGCTCCAATTAACACAGCCGTAGATGCGCTTCCCGGAATTCCCAATGTCAATAAGGGTATGAGCGCCCCTCCAACTGAACTGCTATTCGCTCCTTCTGCAGCCGCAACTCCCTCAAGGCTACCCTTCCCGAATTCTTCAGGATTTTTACTGAAGCGTTTACTGACATCATAAGAAATAAAGGCGGCAATCGTTGCACCCGCCCCTGGAAAAATCCCTATAATAGTTCCCATGAACGATGATCTTAAAATTGTGATTTTGAGTCGCCAATATGTTCCAATTGTAGGCCATTCCTGCTTAGCGTCTGTCGCTCCCTGAGTGGATAGATTTCCATTTTCTAGTTGTTTGAATATTTCGCTTAGGGCAAATAATCCGATAAGAGCTGGTATCAGCGCGAAACCATCATAAAGAAAGGATAAACCAAACGTAAATCGACTCACGCCGGAAATTGGGTCGATACCAATCGTGTTCAAGA
The DNA here is from genome assembly GCA_018671775.1 of Fidelibacterota bacterium. Classification (GTDB taxonomy): domain Bacteria; phylum Fidelibacterota; class Marinisomatia; order Marinisomatales; family UBA1611; genus JABHGY01. Next base: position 12,509 of record JABHGY010000081.1, on the reverse strand, counting down.
GCAAGCCAAACATGGCTGCAATAAAGGCTTTTATCCAATTTTTCCCTCCCAAAGAAGCAACGGTTGTTAATCCAAATATAGCCAGAGCGAAATATTCTGCAGGATGAAATTTGAGCGCAATTTTGGCCAGCGGTCCCGAGAAAAAGATCAGGATTATTGTTCCAACGATTCCACCAATGGTCGATGCGACTAAGGAAACACCCAAAGCCAGCCCCGGTTTCCCCTTTTTTGTTAAAGGATATCCATCAAAGGCCGTAACGACGGACGATGGGGTCCCTGGTGCATTAATGGTTACAGCAGTGATTGAACCGCCGTAGTTGGCGGCAATATAAATCGAAACCAACAAAATTAGTGCTAAGGTTGGCGGCATGGTATATGTAAATGGCACTAAAAGGGCTACGCCCATGGATGGCGATAAGCCCGGAGTAGCTCCGGCTATAATACCCATGGTTACACCCAAAATAATGGTCAAAATTGGAACGAATCCGAAGACATAGGATAACCCACCTTGGAGATTTGTTAGTAATTCCATTGGAAAACCCCGTTAAAAAAGTCCTTCAAAAATTACTCCCATTGGCAGGGGTACAAATAAAATTTTATAAAAAATGATATAGGAAAACAGAACCCACCCCGCTGCAACCATAAGCGAAATTTTTAATTTATCATAACCAAGATAGATTGCGCTACCCACAACAAACACAAAGGTGCTGATAAAATAGCCGATATATAACATTACAATAAGGTAAACCACTAGAAACCCGATGAATGCCAGCACAAGGTTTATTTTTGAACCGCTGCCTTCTATTTCTTCTTGCCTTCGAATTGTCCGCATTAAGAGTAATAGGTTTAGCGGAACCAGCACCGTTATCCATAAACGCGGAATAGCAGCTGCGCCGATGACACTATTGACAGGAAAAATTAAAGATTGTAAATAAAAAACAGCGGAAACAATTAAGAAAAAACCAATAACCATGACTCTTCCAAGAATTTGAGATGCACCGGAGTTATAAATCATTAAACCAATTATAGCCAGCACGATAAATAATCCTATAATAACACCCATGAGAGGATACCCTTTGGCGAGCTTAGCGAGTCCGTTGATATTGGAATCTGAAATGATGGCAGATTTTGTTAAATAATATTCAAATGTGGCTGCATCTTCACGAACCATTTCAGTAAAGTCATCACCACCGATAAATTCCACATCAATTCCACCCCGACCCCAAAATTCACGCCAGTTCGGATCAGCGGTCACTTTTTTGAAAAGAGCGGTATACCAATCAATGATTTCAGGTGGCGTTCCTGCTTTCAGGGCAAATCCGCGCCACATGAATTCGTTTTCCAAGCCCGACATCCCGAGTTCTGTAAAAGTAGGCGTATCCGGGAAAGCATCCAAACGCTGACGACTTGAAACGGCAGCAATATATAAATCAGGATTTCCAAGAGCATCACGGGGGTTCCCCACATAGGCAATTCCCTGTTTGCCTAGTAGCGAGGCAAGCGCTTTCCCCCCACTCTTAAATGGAATCCATTTTGCTTCCATAGAGTATTTATCCCATATTTTCATTGCCGTAACATGATCTAGTCCGCCAGTAGCTGGCCCGACCCAATTCTGTTCGCCAGGATTATTTTTAGCATGATTAACAATTGCTTTCCAGTCAGAAATATCATTTTTTTTATTTGTTATAACACATTCCGGGTCAGCCATGAGCATAGCGGTCCAATGCAAAGCATCCACATAATTATCCCCTCCAGCTAAAATAAATTTTGCTATATTTGATTTTGTGCAAGCATATAAATTGTAACCATCTGCGGGAGATTGGATTACTTTTTTTAAAGCCACTATCCCCCCGGCACCCGGTTTATTCTCGACAACAAACGTAGCATCTACATATTTATTTGCTATGGCGGTGAATTTCCGCGCTGTTATATCGATAAGTCCCCCAGGACCAGTATAAACCACAACCTTAATAGGCTTGGATGGAAACTCAGCTAACAAGAGACCAAAACTGAATATCAACAGAATTAGAAAGCGATGATTGAAAAAAGAAAAAACTTTTCTGAATTTTGGAGTCATATTAATCGGTTTTTAAAATATGAGTAATCAGATAGTCTTTATATTAAACCAGACAACAGGGAGTTGTAATCTTCATTTTCTTACCATTATAACCCCACTCACGTAGGATGGGGTGTGGCTGTTGAGAAAAAACGAAAGAAAATAAAAATTACCCACAAAAAAGATTCGCCAAAGCGATATCATGAACACGATTATTGTTGTCATCACTCGATGGATTACCATGTTGTGTATGGATTTTTCAGTAACATCATATTGTAATACTTAGTTTGTCCTGTTACCTCTTCTCCAACAAAACTAGGTTTGTCAAAAGTTTGTTCTTCGCTTTCCAATTCAACTTCTGCAACAACAAGTCCGTCATTTACACCATGAAACTCGTCCACTTCCCACGTTAAATTATCAACATCAATTTTATATCGAGTTTTTTCGATTAACGGCTGGTTACATAACGACAAAAGGTGGTCTGCGTCTTCTACAGGAATCTCAGTTTCAAATTCGTAACGGCTCATGCCACTTGCACTTCCCATCCCCTTTATAGTTAATACACCTTTTTTTGATCCATCTTTTTCAACCGTGCGAATGCGGACCGCCCGTTCTTTTTCAGGCTGTAGGTATCCTTGACGCATGGTGGTTCCACTCATATCTTCTGGTAGCGATTTGATTAAAAATTTTCTTTCTATTTCATTTGCCATGATAATTCCTTTATTTTCGGTTTAATTTGCTAATGGCTTATCAATCCATCCAATGACACGCTTGATTGCTTGGAGATAATTAATATTTTCAACACCATCAAGCCCAACGTCCGTCATCGTTTTTTTAATATCATCTAATTCTGTTGATTCAGAATTGATGGACATAATTGTCGCACCATTGACCAATACATATCCAACCTCACAAATGGTATCATTTACCATATACCCATAACGTTCTTTTACCACACTAACCGATTGTAAGTCTGGGTGAGCTTTAACCATAGCTAAAAATTCATCATGGGAGTACTCATCTTTTTCGAATGTCGGCATTTCAACCTGAAAGGCAGGGAAAATATCACTTTTCAAAAAATCGACAGATACAGGAAATTCGGTTTTCGTCAACGGATTCCACTGCTCAAGGCCATCTACGGTTTGAACATAGGTTTTGATATCCATTTTCCCATCACGGATTTTTGTATTGTTTTCATCATTTGTGCGAGACATGATGTAGATTTCGGGGGAATGACGAACCCAAAGTTTTTCTGGAATAGGAACAGACAATCTCGCCATTCGCTCTGCTTGATCAATAAAATCCTGACCGAAGCTTCTAAATTCAAATCTCGGTTTTGATATTTCGCCGACTTTCATTTTTTCTTTAGACATAAGGAGTCCTTTGTATGTTTAGTTAGAATATTGTTGGTAAGAGTTTAAGATGGTAAAACATAAGCGTTCATTAAACAACGTGTAGGCAAGGAGTGTGCCGTAAGTTGTCGTTGAGGGTCGAACCAAAAAAGTCAATAAAGTTGCGACAAAATATCGCCTTATAGACGAAAATACGCCTAATTATTAACTAGGCCATATTTTTTCATTTTAGACCTAAGGGTTGTTCTTGGAAGATTTAGCAGTTTTGCTGCATCTGTTTGTCGCCACTTACATTTTTCTAAGGCTTCTTTTATAAGTGTTTTTTCTGACGAAGAAATAGTTTGACTTAAAGAAGAGTCAATAGGATTTGGCTTGTGGTTTTTTTGTTCTTGTAAATATTTTGGCAAAAGACTAGCAACCAAAGTATCTCCTTGTGAAAGAGCAATCATTTGGATAACGGCGTTTTCCAATTCACGCACATTTCCAGGCCAAGGATAGCTTTGAAGCAAATTCATTACAGCTGGCGTAATATGATGCCCGGAGCCATGCTTTCCAATAAAGTGCGCAGCAAGAAGCGGAATGTCATTTGGTCTATCTCTAAGGGAAGGAACAGGTAGATGAACCACATTTAATCGATAAAAAAGGTCATCCCGAAAAGCGCCATCCTCCATCTTTTTTTGAAGATTCACTTTTGTTGCAGCGAGAATTCGAACATCAATAGAAATAGTTTTATCTCCTCCAACGCGCTCGATTTCATTTTCTTGAATAACGCGAAGAAGTTTTACCTGCAACGACATGGGCAAATCATCAATATCGTCAATAAATAACGTTCCTCCATTTGCGCGTTCAAAACGCCCAATATTTTGCTTTAAAGCGCCCGTAAAAGCACCCTTTTCATGCCCAAATAATTCACTTTCAAATAAAGACTCAGATAGTGCAGCGCAATTAACCTTTATTAAAGGCTGTTTTGAACGATCGCTCATTTCATGAATTAAATCCACAATGAGCTCTTTTCCCGTTCCACTTTCTCCCTCTATTAAAATAGAATGATCGCTTGATGCTGTTAGGCTTACCTTTTCAATCAAATTGAGGAAAGGAGGAGAATTACCAATAATTTTTTTTGAGAGATTCAGTTTTTGTTTCAGTTCAATATTTTCTTTTTCAATGAATTGATAATCTCGAATGGTAGCCAATTTATGAAGCAATTCTTCTTGGGAAAAAGGCTTAGTCAAATAATCACTTGCCCCCATTTTTAATGCACCCACCGCCGATTCTACAGAACCAAACGCTGTCATCATAATTACTTTTATATTTGGGTGTTTTTTTTGGATGTGCTTCAAAATATCAAGTCCACTTTTTCCCGGCAAGCGAATGTCTGTTAGCACAAGATCAAATATTTCTTTCCCTAATATAGATATTGCTTTTCCACCATCATCGCAAGGATATACAGCATATCCGGCTCTTTGGAGTGTTTTAGATAAAGAGATACGAAGAATTTTTTCATCTTCAATTAATAATATTTTCATTGTGATCCTGTGGGTAAGTGAATCGTGAATTTAGCGCCAGAATCTATTTGAGTAGAAAGCTTTATTTCCCCACCAAGCCCCAGAACAATTTCTTGCACAACGTACAAGCCAAGCCCCGTTCCTTTTCCAACTTCCTTGGTGGTGAAAAACGGATCATATACTTTTGATATATCTTTTTGTCGAATTCCGTGCCCCCAATCTTCTACAGAAAATTGAATTCTGTTTTTTTCAAAAGAAGTGGAGCAAACAATTTTTCCACCAATCTCAGATGCGTCAATGGCATTCATAATTAAGTTCATTGATAGCTCATCTAATAAATGAGCGCTACAATGTATCTCAGGAAGATCGGGTTGGAAATTTGTTACAATTTCGATTTCCTTAGATTTAATGGAATAATCTAAAAGCTTTTGGACAGTTAAAAGCGCATCATTGAATGACACCTTTGATTTATAGTCACCTTTTCGACGAGAAAACCCCAGTAATTTAGCAATAACAGATTCGATATTTTTCAAGGCATCATCTATAAGTCGCAAATAGTCATTTCGTTCTTTTTCTTCCAACTCATCTTCTAATATGTTATTAATGGAGTATCGAATTCCAGTTAGGGGATTATTTATTTCATGAGCCATGCCAGCGGCTAAGCGACCAATGGAAGCTAATTTTTCTGCATGAAAGACATTCCTCTCAGATTCTTTTATTTTCTGTCCTGACTGAATAAGGCGACGCCGAAGATGTTCAAAATTTGTCGCTAGTTGTCCAATTTCATCATCACCTTCTGGGAGACTTTCATCGCTTGGATATAAATTAAACTGTTTTACTGCATTACCGAGTTGGTTTAATCGGCGGGTTAAATATTCCGAAATCCCATTGACCACAAACAGCATTACAATAATAATAAACCCCACAACCCAATAAATCATAAACAAAAGCTGTTTTACTTCCGCTTGAACTGAATTTGCTTCAAATCCCAAGATAAGATAACCCCACGTTTTTGTAGATATAGAAACAGGTTCAATCACTTCTGCTACCCAATTCCCATTTTGTTTGGATAAAGCTTGATGAAATTGGAGCAAATCGGGAATAGGGGGCCAATCGACATCTGAATTATCTGCAAAAACCAAATCCATAGCTTGATTTACAAAAATAGCGTAGTAGATTTTTTTATCTGACTCCTTTCTTAGTTTTTTTAGTGTTCGATTCAAATATCCAATGGGAAGGGTTTTCCCCATGGATTGATTTAACATTGCGTCTACCAATGGGATAGTTCCTGTATGGGCAATTTGTTGAACGGTTTCCATATTTTTATCAAGGACAAGCCCCTTTATTTCTTGAAAAACGAGTAAAGAAATAAAAGATAAAATCGCAATTAACAATGATCCAAATACAATAAAAAGACGTCCCTTTAATGAATTAGGTAAAATCAATTTTGTGCCTTTTTAATGGCATTTAAAACAGAGATTGTGATATTGTAATCTTCATCAATAGCTTTTTGAAAGCCATGAGAGAATTCTTCATCCCAGTTTTCTAATATTTTAATCATACCGGATTGATTTACATCGATAGAAGTAAATGCTGCTATTATTTCATCTTTCAGTTGCAAATCTGTTTTGCTTGAAATGACGATTGGACTTGTAGGAAGGGGAGGAGCAATATGAAAAACTTTCAAACCCTTTTCTTTTGCCATTTCTGCAACCGGTTCTTTGATAACGCCAACATCGAATTTGTTTTGTAATACCAATTCAGCAACTGTCGTATGGTGTGACGCATAATGTACAATTTCAAAGTCATCTTGCACTAAGCCTGTTTTTTCCTGAATATATATAGGTGCCCAATGACCCGTTAAGGATTCTTTTGATGGAAGCACAATGCGTTTTCCCCGAAGATCCTCTAAGGAGTTTAATTCCATATTATTTTGAGTAACAAACATGATTCGATTTGTGCTTTTACCGCTTTTATTTAGGGGTTGTAAAATAACATCCAAGGCTAAGGTATTTTTTTTGCTTATATAAATTAGACTTCCAAGTGCGGCGACAGACACATCTCCTTCCCCCAGCTGCGTCGCTGTTCCTAAATAAGAGTCACAGAGCTTAAGTTCAAAATAAAAGGAAGTATTTTGGCTTAAATAATCCATAATTGGTTGATAGCCTTCATAAATTTCACGAGGAGAATAACGAGACACAACCCCAAAATATCTGATGGGTTTTTCTGAAAAAAAGGATGAAGACACTGGTAGAAACTGTGAATCAATTGATATATCAATTGCCTTTTCGTAGGTCGCCACCATAATCATAACAACGACAAAGAGAATTGACAAAATATATAATTGTCCGCTACGGTTCATTAGTTTAGAGGCAAAACGTTTGATTGTTTTTAGATTTCATCACCCAATTTTACGCTACACGCATATTCATTAAAATTGTTTCTAAGATAATTTTTGATATTTCTTATGTAGTTTTCAATATGCAAAAAACAAAATTAAGAAACATTTTATTTCACTTAGATCATTTAAAAAAAGGATAACACCTCATGAAAACAATAAACACACTTATGAGCTTAACTCTTTTGTTAGCTGGAAGCCTTTTTGCAAGTGGGCAAACAAGCGGAAAAATATTTTTTGACCATACAAGCGATTTAAGCGAAAATGGCATAAACGCCTTCAATCTAAAGCGCGCATATTTAAGTTATGGGAATTCTGTGAATGAGAATCTTTCCTACAAAATGACTTATGATATTGGGAAAAATGAAAGCGGAAGCGCACATACAGCTTTTTTGAAAGTTGCAATGCTAAAATGGAAAACAAACCTTGGCAATATCACGATGGGAATGCAAGGTGTAAACATGTTTAAAACCATGGAAGATACTTGGGGGCACCGATTTATTCAAACCATGCCAATGGATACATATAAGTTTTCAGCATCTGCAGATATTGGACTCGGGCTTACAAAATCTTTTGGTTCTCTATCTACAAGTGCCTTAATCACCAATGGTGGTGGCTATAAAAAGATAGAATCAGATTCACATAAAAAAATATCTCTCCATGCTGTATATGGTGAATCTCAATTAAACAAGAAAGAAGGATTCAATCTTGGTGCGAGTTTTTCTTATGAGCCTTATGATCAAGATATTATTGGTGATTTTGATAATGACCCCAATACAACAATGCCTGAAGATTCCACGATGATATCTATAGAAAATACAGGCGTTTTAGGATTGTTTGGCGGGTATTCAGGAAATAAAATTCGTATAGGATTTGAGTTTGATAAAAAAGGAACTCTGGGCAAAAATTCACAAATTATCTCCGCTTATGGAACGGCTGTCCTTTCAGAAAAAGTCTCGGTATTAGGTCGATTTGATCAATATGATGAAAATACCGATTTTAGTGGAGGCGGAGAGCAATACATTGTTGTAGGCGTGTTATATAAAGCAGAAAAAGGATTAAACATTGCGCCCACATTTAGGATGAAAACACCAGAAGGTGGCGACGCAGAAAATTCAATTGTTGTGAATTTTCAGTTTAAATTTTAATCCATAGCCCAAAGCAATACAAAACACAATAAACCGTCAAGTGGGGCAACTAAAAGATCTTTCATTCAAGCTGGTTCTGTAGAGAAAAATTCGCTTGTTTCCAAGAAAAAGGTTTGGATTCAAAACACCCAATGAAGTATTTTTTGACATGAAATTAACGGTTGCCTGTCTGCCTCAGGCGGGCATTTACTACTTGAATCTAGGATTTTAAATATGGCATCTAATAAAAAATTAAGTTTTCTTGATAAAAATCTAACGCTTTGGATTTTTGTTGCAATGGCAATTGGAGTAGGGCTTGGATATTTTATTCCAACTTTTCCTAATATTATAAACTCATTCAATAGCGGAACAACTAATATGCCCATTGCAATTGGTTTAATATTAATGATGTATCCGCCTTTGGCAAAGGTAAATTATTCGCTCTTACCAAAAGTATTTAGAAACACAAAAATCCTTTCTATTTCACTTATCCTCAACTGGATAATCGGTCCTGTTTTAATGTTTGTTTTGGCGATCACATTTTTACGTGATTACCCAGAATATATGGTTGGGCTGATTTTAATTGGTTTGGCGCGTTGTATTGCAATGGTTTTAGTTTGGAACGACCTTGCAGAAGGTAGTAGTGAATATGGTGCAGGTTTGGTGGCTCTAAACAGTATTTTTCAAGTTTTTTTCTATAGTTTTTATGCTTGGATTTTTATCACGGTTCTTCCGCCCTATTTTGGATTTGAAGGTGCCATCGTAGATATTTCAATCGGAACGATTGCAGAAAGTGTTGCTATTTATTTGGGTATTCCATTTGTAATGGGAATCTTAAGCCGATTAATTTTAGTGAAATTAAAAGGCGATGAATGGTACACAAAGAAATTCATTCCAACAATTTCGCCAATGACCTTAATTGCACTTTTATTTACAATTGTGGTTATGTTCTCGTTGAAGGGAGAACTAATCGTTGAAATCCCAATGGATGTTCTGATTATTGCGGTTCCTTTACTTATATATTTTACATTAATGTTTATCATTGGATTTTTCTTTACCAAAGCAGTGGGAGCAGAATATGATAAAACAGCCGCAGTTGCATTTACAGCCGCAGGAAATAATTTTGAATTGGCGATTGCAGTTGCAATTGCAGTTTTCGGTTTAAACTCAGGACAAGCATTTGCAGGCGTAATTGGCCCATTAGTTGAAGTTCCTGCATTGATTTTACTAGTTCGAGTTTCGTTTTGGTTGAAGAAAAAATATTACCAAAAAGTTATCACACCATAAGAAATAAAAACGGCAGCAAATTTGAAAGATAACTTGACCAAAAACATGGAATACCCGAACTTTGCTTCTTTTACAAGCTGTTATTGAGTTGCCTATCTGCCGACACGCAGGCACTTAAGAATTGGATTCAAGAACATACCCCACCGCATCAAACGGATTAACTAAAATGCTTGTAATGTTTTTTAAGTGGGCACCGATACGTTTTAAATAGCGGGCATAAAGGGCTAAAGCTACAGTTTTTGATTCGTCTCCTTGTGTAATTTCACCGGAAATACAGCCGTTCACAATTGCATCAGATATGCTTGTCAAATTTTCTTTATAAGAAACCATTAGCGAGCGAGCCACCTCTTCATCTTGAGTATGAATTGCTTCAAGTGTTTTGCTAAATCTTGAAATAACCTCTTGCTCAACCCGATGCAGATCCTTGGATAAATCTTCAGATTTAATGGTGTTAGGGTGATTGAGAGCAAGATCAAGAATATTCTTGGTATAGTCACCAACCCGCTCCACATCAATAACCATATTTAGAAGCACAAGCCCATTGGGTAAATCATCAATATCTTGAGAAACAGCGAAATGGGTTACTACTTTTCTCCGAACATCTTTTTGGAAAAGATTAATCTCCGTATCTCGTTTTTTAAGTGCAAGGATGGTGTCTTTATTTTCTCCTTCCCTAAGATATTTTATGGCTTGGGTGAAAATTTCATTGGATAAAACCATCATTTTATAGGAATCATCCCACGCTTGAGACAGGAGATCATCAGAACTCCAAAGCTTAACAATATCTTTAAAAACTGACATAGGTTTTCTCTCTTTTTTTGTTATTAAGCGGTTTGTCCGCCTAATAAAATTATGATTAATGGAATGGCAACAAACACAATCAATAAGTATGCAATGGGGAAAAGTTTGTTTTTTACGGAATATTCAGCAATCATCTCCGCCAATTTTAATGGGATGGCGCGCAATGGTGGAGTTCCATAAATAATTAAAATCCCAAATATATTAAACAGTAAATGACTAATGGCAGCAATAAGCGCAGAGACGGTTCCCGTCAAAGCCGCCAATAATGCTGTCACCGTTGTGCCGATATTTGCTCCAAGCGTAAATGGAAATATTTGCCGTAGAGATAAAACACCCGCTCCAGCGAGAGGCACAATTAAAGACGTAGTAATAGAAGAGCTTTGAACCATAATGGTAAGTATAATTCCAAATCCAATGGCGCGCAAAACGGTCTTGAAAATATATTGATCAAAAAACACTTCTATCTTTTCTAGCACAAGGCTACGAAGCAATTTTACCAAGGCATACAACATCATAAAAGTAACCAGCACACTTAAAATGAGATAAACTATATCATTATCAAAAGAGAATTGTTCAATAAACTTTGCCCCAGATTTCACTGCCGCTTTGATCGGGGATTTTGCTTGTAATACATCCACATTATCAATTTTGCCAAAAATCAAACTTGCAACCCATTCGGAGCTACGCTGAATGCCGTGGAATATCATTTCTAAGGGAAATAGAATAATAACAGCGAGAATATTAAAAAAATCATGAACAGTGGAAGCAGCAAACGCACGTTTGAATTCATTGCCGCGATTAATGTGTCCCATGGAAACAATTGTATTGGTTACGGTGGTGCCAATATTTGCACCCATAATCATAGGAATTGCACCTGTTAATCCAAGAGCACCACTACTTACCATGCCTACAATAAGAGATGTAGTTGTGGATGAACTTTGAAATAGAACAGTGGCAAAAACACCAATAAATAAAGCAACAAAAGGATCACCTGTGGTTGTAAATATTGAATCCGCAACATCGGCGCCCATGTGCTTTATTGCAGATGACATACCTTTTATTCCAACAAGAAACATAAATAGCGCACCTAACACACCAGCGGTTTTTAACAATATAATTATTGTATCTTTTTTCATGAATGAATGGTGGCGTCTAAATGAATCCTAGCTTACATCTCCAAATTTAGATGAGAAAATTAAGGCTAAATTGTAAAAAATTTAATGCTTAAATCATGGAGCCCGCGGACAAGGTACACCCAACAAACTGTCGGGTAAAATGCCGGGGCACAATTTTTTAATGTTTAAAGCACCGCGTTCCAGTGAAAATCATAGCTATGCCGTATTCAGCTCAAGCGCTCCTCATCAAGGGTAACCAGAACCGCCACTATAGCCACCCATTCCCCAATCACCGCCACCATCTCCCATGCTAAAGCCTTTCATCGCTTGCATGAAAACTAAAAAGCCTAGACCGCCTATAATAACAGGAGGGACAACAATATATTTAACTTTCCTTTTAACAATAGTTTTGGCATAAACCTTTTTATAGTTTGTTCTATCATAACCATGTGTTATGGCTTCGGGATAACTGAAATCCGTCTTTCTATTTAAGAGAAAGTATGGAGCCACCACGCTAGCTCCTATAGAGCCAAGGTAAATAACTGGCAGGGGTATAACTTCAAACATATCAGTTTTTTCAAGAAACAGTGAAGCACCTACAGAAACACCACCACCTAATGGCGCGTAAAAAGCCCACCGCCACATATTGACTAAATTCGCATCATAAACTGCTTTTTCTTTAGTGCTTAATTTTTGATATTCTTCAAGACTTAAATTTTTTACTTTACTATCAAGAACCACGACTCGCCCATCTTTTAATTCTAATTTCTTAACTCGCTTAACAGGAATGGGTTGAAAGCCGAATGCACCTTGTGGTTTAAAAAACACGGTCTTTCCTTCGGTTTTTGAATATTCTCCAAAGTATGTA
>JABHGY010000080.1 GCA_018671775.1 Fidelibacterota bacterium | reverse complement strand
CAAAAAGAGCTCACCCTTAAAAACAATCTCAATCTTTCTAATCTCGTTCATTGATTTTTCTAAACTCACTACGTTCAAACACCGAAAAACCAGTCATTCACTTCGATAAGATTGATTGGATTTATTTTTAAAAGGGAGGTAGTCAAAATCATAACCGGTTGACTGTTTAGTCTTTGAATGAATAATGGTAGATAAAAGAGCGGTGTCTCATTAATTTTAAGCCTTGTATAAATATATTTTTATACTACTCAGTTAAACAAACGCCTAATAAATCCTTTATTTTGATAGGGTTTACACCTATCGTAAGTTTGTCTCTCGATATATCTTTTACAAATCAAATTAGATTGCTGTGCTGCAATTTTATTAAAATATTCTTCACATTCGTCTTTATATTTAAATTTTTTAAATTTTTTGTTTTTTATCTTATTTAAAGGTTTGTATGCATCAAGCATTAATTTATCAAGATGCCCTGACGAGTACTCGAGTAAATTATTTATGAATTGTTTAGAGGTAACTCCATCAGAATATCTATAACTAGTACCATCATACAAATCATCTTTTATTGCTTGAATAATAGCTTCTTTATTTTGTTTATAAAAATCAGAATGTTGTAAAAAATCAGAGTTTAAGTTGTTGTAAATTTTATCAACAAGTTCGTTGACCATTCTCCTTCTTCTTTCACGGGGATTGTACATCCCTAATACTTGAGAGCACGAAGCCCATTTAGATACAACATACTCTTCAAATCTCTTTCTAGACAGGCGAAGTTTAGAGCTTTTTTTTAAATTTTGCTTTGCTGTCATTAGTTTTAGGTTGTCTAATGAGTTGAGAATGCTAACCTCGGTAACGCCAAATTTAATAAGTTTTGATATTGGAATAATGTGATCTATATGCCACCTGCCTCTATTTTCTCTTGCGCCCCAGCCTTTTTTCTGTTTTCTTAGATAATCGTGCAACTCACTTGAAGTATAACCACATTCAATTTCGGCAATTTCTGTTGGTATTCTTGCAGCACTTCTACCATTAAGCCTACTGAGACAGGTTCTAGCATATTCTGCTATACTTTTTTCTTGTGAATTAAGAAGTGATTTTTTGTATTGTTCTCTCTCTTTTTTCTTTTTTTTAGCTATTTTTTGTGTTTTTACCTCTCTCGACTCTGTACCTTTTCTTCTTCGGTAGACCTCGCCTTGTTCTTTTTTACATTCTACACAATGACCGTTGCTAATAAATCTCTCAGCAACATGCCCTTTTGAGCAAGGCTCTCCAGTAAAGTACCTTTTTTGATTATTTCCACCGTGCTTTTTAAGCCTTTCTTGTTTCTGATCCTCTCTTTGTTTTTTCTTTTGCATTTGCTTACATTTGACACAAGTATGGCTTTGCACGTATCTTTCAGCATAATGATCATTAATACAAGGCTCTCCTGTATAGTATTTATTTAGTCCCCGTTTAATTGCTTCTTGCCTACTAATAATCATATTGTTAATTGTAGATCAATTAAGAATAAAAAAGGGGTACCATTTTATTTAAAATTTACTTTAAAAATTTCAGAAATAATTGAAATAGCTAAAATTAGGAGCCAAATCCGCCAAATTGTTTGTTGAAAATTGATCTAAAGTCTTAAAAATGCTGTTTTAGAGATAAAAATAGACATTAACAGCTCCGACATAGGCAAGGCCTATGTCGAAATACAGAAATTTCGAAAATTTTATGAATGAGCTAAATTTGATTTATAAATGCTGATTTACCCAATTCGTAAAGTCAGTAGCACTGAGTGCGCCGGAAACGCGATCAACTTCTTTGCCATTTTTGAAAATTGCTAACGTTGGGATAGAGCGAATGCTGTATTTGGCAGAAATTGCTTGCTCAGCTTCAGTTTCAATCTTAATAAATCGCGCTTTTGGTTCGAGTTGTGCAGCTACTTGTTTAAAAGTTGGGGCGAACTGTTGGCACGGACCACACCACGTTGCCCAAAAATCCACCACTAAAAGCTCATCGGTTTTTTCAATGGCACGCGTGAGTTGCACGCCAGTCATGTTGATGGGTTGAGCAGTATAAATGTAATTTTTACATTTACCGCATTTTGGGTTGTCGGTTAATTTAGCCTCTGGAACGTTGTTTAAGCCACTACAGCTTGGGCACATTACAATCATATTTAACTCCTAATT
>JABHGY010000079.1 GCA_018671775.1 Fidelibacterota bacterium | reverse complement strand
GCAACCCTTTGTACTGACCATTGTAACACGTGTGTAGCCCTGGACATAAGGGACATACTGACTTGACATCATCCCCACCTTCCTCCTGGTTATCCCAGGCAGTCTTCTTAGAGTCCCCACCATAATGTGCTGGCAACTAAGAACAGGGGTTGCGCTCGTTGCGGGACTTAACCCAACATCTCACGACACGAGCTGACGACAGCCATGCATCACCTGTAATCATGTCTTTGAGCAAGCTCGCAGAGGGCTCTGCTTTCACAGAGCTTTCATGAATATGTCAAGTCCAGGTAAGGTTCTTCGCGTTGCATCGAATTAAACCACATGTTCCACCGCTTGTGCGGGTCCCCGTCAATTCCTTTGAGTTTCAACCTTGCGGTCGTAGTCCCCAGGCGGAGTACTTAATGCGTTAGCTCCGGTACCGAAAGGGTTGAATCTTCCGACACCAAGTACTCATCGTTTACGGCGTGGACTACCAGGGTATCTAATCCTGTTCGCTCCCCACGCTTTCGTTCCTCAGCGTCAGTAATAGGCCAGAAAGCTGCCTTCGCCATTGGTGTTCTTCCTGATATCTACGCATGTCACCGCTACACCAGGAATTCCGCTTTCCTCTCCTATACTCTATTTTGATAGTTTCAAATGCACTCCATCGGTTAAGCCGATGTATTTAACAATTGACTTATCAAAACGCCTACGAACCCTTTACGCCCAATAATTCCGGACAACGCTAGCACCCCTCGTATTACCGCGGCTGCTGGCACGAAGTTAGCCGGTGCTTTCTTGTAAGGTACCGTCTAGAACGAACATTATTAACATCCGAACTTTTCTTCCCTTACGACAGATCTTTACACTCCTAGAAGCTTCATCGATCACGCGGCGTTGCTGCGTCAGGGTTTCCCCCATTGCGCAAAATTCCCCACTGCTGCCTCCCGTAGGAGTCTGGGCCGTATCTCAATCCCAGTGTGGCTGATCATCCTCTCAGACCAGCTACCGATCATTGCCTTGGTAAGCCGTTACCCTACCAACAAGCTAATCGGACGCAGACCCATCTCAAAGTGTGAGCCGAAGCCCACTTTAACAACTGTATCCCGAAGGATTCGCTGCATCATCTGGTATTAGCTCCGCTTTCGCGGGGTTATCCCAGTCTCTGAGGCAGGTTGTCTACGCGTTACTCACCCGTTCGCCAGTTTAATAGTTCCGCAAGCGGAACGTTCTCCTTGACTTGCATGTGTTAAGCACGCCGCCAGCGTTCGTCCTGAGCCAGGATCAAACTCTCCATTGTATGTTTGATTTTGTTGTTGTTCTCTTAACAAGAATCAACGCTGGACTCATCACATACCGAATTTTCAATAATCACTTCTCTCGAAGCCCACCAATTTACACACTATCTAAATGGTGTGTCAATATCTAATCACTAAATAATAAATTATTTTTTAATTAATAAAGGTTCTTTGAAATCTATAAATAATTTTACGCTTCTATTAGCTAATTTTTCTAAAATAAAATTTTGCGCAATGTCTCTATTGCTCTCTTGTGTTTGATCTAATGCTTGCCATAAGCTGCCACCATATATACCTAATCCTATTATAATGGGAGGTAGCGCATATTTTAGTTCCGTGCTTTTTAATTGGATACTAGAAGGGATTTCATCGCCACCATAAAGATTAAAAACATTTTTCTCGCCCTTAAAATTTGTAACCATTGGCTGTATTACCTTCGGCGATTGTTGATAATAAAGTTCGCCATCAGCGAGCGTGATATTATTCAATATCATCATCATACGTATAGTAGCCATCGAAAAAAATATACCCGCACCATCAAAATTATCATCTAACATCAGATGTCCGCCTCCAGGCAGCAACGCGCCTGAAATTGCCACCCACACCTTTTTCTTTTGAGGTAGCTCTTGCACTTGATTAATGATAGGGAACAATGAATCTATTAACCTTGAATAATGGGCATGATTGAATTGTTTTTTAGCTGCTAATAAATTTTGACGAGCCTCACCCCAATCCATTTGATCAATCAATGCGTAGGATCTGAAAATTAAATAATAAGGGTTTTTTGTTTTCTCTGTTAAGGCAAATAAAGCTTCATATTTTTTTGCCTTAAACAAAACATAAGCTTCTCTTTTTTGACAAGCTGAATATACAATTGTATTTTTATTCACTGAATCTTTAGACCTTTTATAATAAGTTAAGGCTAAGTCGTAATTTTCCATTTCTTCGTAAGATCTAGCAATATGATACAAAATAACAGGTTCAATTGGATCGCCAGGAAAACGATACATAAATTGGAAACAACTCAATAAACAACGTTCATAATGTCCTTCTTGAAATAAAAAGTCACAAAAAGAAACCAACTCGCCTCTTTGGTGACTGGTATGGTCCACCCATTCCTGCTTAATATCATCTGCTGAACGATAGGGAGACTGCTGGGCAATAGCGACGCCAAAAAAAATGAATATACTGGATAGTATGTTTATTCGCATAAAAAAAATTCCCCCATTCAAAAGAATGAGGGAATTTAGTGTGTTTAGTATTAAAGTAATAAAGTTACTGCAACAAAAGCATTTTCTTTCTAGAAGTGAAACTTGAAGATTTCAATTCATAGAAATAAATCCCTGAAGCAACAGAGTGTCCTTGCATATCTCTTCCATTCCATTCATACGAATATTGGCCAGGATTAAGTATACCTTCAGCTAATATGGATACTTTTTGACCCAAAATGTTATAGATGGAAAGAACCATCTTTCCTGCACCTTGAGGGACATCGAATGATATGTTCGTTACTGGGTTAAATGGATTTGGATAATTTTGATGCAATACAAATTGCCCTGGAAGGATTTCAGATCTTAGGCCTAATTGAGATGTTGAAACAGTTTGAGGATTATCTGGTGAAGGATATCCGCAAACAACACTCAAAAGTTCTGGATTAGCAGATGTCCCAGGCAATTTCGCTGACTCAAAATAGAATGTAACATTTTCTGGCAGCGTTTCTCCCGCAATCAACTCATAAGAAATAAATACAGCATCCCCTTCCGAACCATTTCCTGTAGTTTGTGCTTGAGATGTGCTATAAGCCATTACTTTGACATAATCATTATTAACACTCGAAGTATCATCAATAAAATTTGCCGTTAAATTCATTTGCTTAGGCTCGCCTTCAGGATTTGTCAAGTTCTCAAATTTTGCACCTTTTTGAACAGAACCCAATTGTGAATTACGTACACCATCTCCGTTTAAATCTGTAAAGTCTTCACCTTCATCGTAATTTCCATTTCCATTGGCATCAACAAATGGCTCTGGACCAAAATAAAGTTGAGAGCCTGCATCGTGATGTATATCTAACTCCAATCCACGAATCGGCTCATTATCTACCAATCTAATTGTAAACATAACTTGGCTCCCCGAAACAGTTGCACTACTTGTATATGCTAAACAGCCGCATAAACCCGTCGCAATGGCTTGTCCGTATGTTGGGTTTGGCGTTCCATCTTGTAATTGCGTCCGCATATCAATATGATAAGACGAGTCGGATGGACAATCTATCTCAGCAAACAAACTTACTGTCCCCAAACTGATAAATAGTATTAAATATAGTGTTTTCTTCATATTACTTATTCCTCTTAGGTATTGTTGAATATTACTTGTAATTAATGGTTGATTGCAATACTTCATTATTTGATGTATGCAAGTTTTTGAATATGTCTATTTTTTGTTGTTTTCACTTCTAGAAAATAAATCCCAGTTGGGACTTGCGTTCCACTATTGCTTAATCCATTCCAGGCCAAGGTATATTTTCCAGCATCAAAATGTCGATTCACTAATTTTGCAACTATTCTCCCAGAGATATCATAAACACTTACCATCAATTTTGATTGTTCTGGTAAAGAAATATTGACGTTTGTCGTTGGGTTAAATGGATTTGGATAATTACTTGAGACTGCAAATGATTGTGGAATAAGCTTGTTCCCTTCATTGCTAATAGATAATTGACTCCTATCATAATATCCATTTCGATGTGCATTTCCACGATGCATATTCCATGAGATCCTATTTCCACTTTCATTTTTTATATCAATTACTTGCAAGCCATTTGTGGTGCCAATTGCTAATTCAAAATCGCCATCATTATCTAAATCACCGATAGCTGGAGTCGATTCTATATTTCCACTTACGGACATGGGAAAATGCTCAAAGTTAGAACCATCATGGTGAAAAACATAAATTGTTCCAGATTTTTTTGCAGTAATAATTTCTAAATCACCATCATTATCTAAATCAGCCATTACAGGACAAGAAAGAGCATTATAGCCCAAATCTATTGGCCAACCTGCTAATTCAGTATCACTGGTAGGATTCCAAACGTGCACATGATCATCGTATCCCACAAACAATAATTCAAAGCTTCCATCGTTATTGATATCTCCAATAGAAATCCCGCCACGAATATCATCACCCGAATCAAAAGAAGCCATTACGGTTGCATCATGATTTAAAACAAAGAGTTTACCATTATCATTTCCTGCTATTATTTCTAAATCACCATTATCATCCATATCGGCCAAAGAAGGTGGTGAATAAAAACGCTTAGTTGTGACAAAAGGAAAACCGCTCATAACCGCACCATTGGACTGAATTGCATAAATATTATTTTCCCATGTAGCGACAACAATTTCAGGATTTCCGTCTCCATCTAAATCGCCAACGGCTGCGCCCACCAACATATCTTCCCCTAACGAAAGAGGAAAACCACTCAAGTCAGTGCCTGTATGGGTAATCACATATACCTTCCCATTATCTGAATCTTGGGTAGTAAATATGATTTCTAAATTCCCGTCTCCGTTTATATCATAAAGTGCGGGTGCACCAACAATATTTCCGCCAGCTGTATAAGCCATTTTTTGAGAACCATTACTGCTGACTACATATAGCTTACCATCAAAAGAACCAAAAATAATTTCTAAGTCACCATCCGAATCTAAATCACCAAAGGCAGGACTCGATCGAATTTTATCATCGACATCAAATGGGAAACCATTTTGGATAGAGCCATCACTGGAGTAAGCGTGAAATCTATTATTCTCTTCCCCAAAATATATCTCACTTACCCCATTTCCATCAAGATCTGAAATTAAAGGAGATGATTTAATAGAGAAACTCTCAGTTGGGAAACCCGCTTGGTTTAAGGTAAGACTCAAACTAATGCTTTGAACTTCCTGATACGTATTTGATCCAGAGGATGCTGTTAGGGTCACTTCACAAAGAATATCACCTAAACTAGCTGAAGGATCTGCCACAACTTGGAATTTGTCAAATAAAGGAATGGATGAAGAGCCTGCAACAATCGTAGAAGGGAAAGAAATGACATTGTCAATAATGCTAATTCGAGGATCATTTGTAGATAAGGTTGCTACCACACTTTCGGCGTCCGCCCAACCCGCACCATTAGCAACAACGGCCTTGATATCAACCGTTTCCCCCGGGTTAAATAATCCATCACTATCATCATCATTATAATAAATAATATCCTGAACGCTTAAACTTGGAAAAATACCTGAAGATAATGATTTGGAAATGTTTAATCGTCCCGAACCGAGCATGCCCACTAAACTTGTTCCATTACATGAAGCATCCATGGCGGGGAAAGAATCCGTTGATGTTAATATTCTATCAATAATCCAATCCTGAGATTCATCAGGAAATTTGGACCATAATAAGGCGACTGCACCTGCCGTGATTGGGGCAGAAAAGGATGTTCCATCAACATAAATATATCCACCACCTACATTTGTTGTTCGAATAGATTCACCCGGCGCACACAAATCGATAGTCGTCCCAGCAGTGGCCCAGCAATTAAAATTATCATTATTACCAGTGGCACTAACCGAAATAACATTATTGAGACCTGAGGGATAATGAGGGTCAAAATCAGTTTGTCCATTGTCATTACCATTCCCAGCAGATGCGACCACAATAGCACCATATGTATTATGTGCTACATTAATCACACTTTGGTTTCCACCGCCACCGGCCCCCCAAGAGCAATTAATTACATTTGCCCCCATTTGCGCAGCAGCTAAAATACCATCATACCCATCTGTGACAAATCCTGGATCATGACTTGCGTTAATCGCCATAATTTTTACACCAAAACCAACAGATGCGATTCCAGTTCCATTATCGGTTACGCCACTCGCAGCACCTGCAACCATGGTTCCGTGATCCAATTGGCTATTGATGTTGACTGGATCGTTGTCGTTACCCGAGACATCCCAACCAATAAAATTATCGATATACCCATCGCCATCATCATCGACACCATTCACATCACCCGGATCAAATATCCAAGATCCTCCAGATTGGACAATAGTTACCCCATCGCCATCTGCATCTTCTCCTAAATTATTCCAAATATTTGCTCGCAAATCGGGATGATCCCAATCTACACCTTGGTCAATGATTGCAACCGTCATAACGCCATTCTCCATTTCCCCAGGAATTTCTCCGTTAACAATATCCCAAGTATCAAAAGCTTCTGCTGCTTCAATAAGATGAAGAAAATATTGCTGGTTCCAATAAGGATCATTGGGAACATAAGTCGGCTTTATCATACTCATTTCTTCTGCTGTTTTGATAAAAGACTGAGCTTCTAATTCGAGCCTAAGTGCATATAAATCACTTCGATTTTCTTCGAACTCAAGGACAAAATAACGATTTAAATAAATATCGCCATCTCGGTCTGTTGGCCTCGCTACGCTTAACCAAGGATAAATTTTATCTGCTTCTATCATATTCAACACAGAATTCAATTCTTGTAAATTACTAGATCGCTTATCTTCTGTGACAAGAAAATTCTGAACATCATTCTCGATATAAATCAAAAGCCGATCATTGAAAGTTTCCCCAAATAATCCAGCTGCGAGAAGCATGAATGTAATTATGTATTTCATTATTTCTTTCCTAAGCTATCAAAAATAAAAGAGGGAACTTTCGCTCCCTCTTTCCCATTTTCATTTATTTCATTAAGACCAATTTTCGAGATTGATTAAATAGGAGCTTCCCCTTATTTGAGAAACTTGTGAGTCTATAAATATACATCCCAGATGATAAATTAGATGCGTTTAATCCAAATTGATAATGCCCTGCGTCCATGTTTTTATCAATCAAGGATAAGACTTCTTTACCCGTCAAATCATAGATTTTCAAAGATGCTTTTCCTGACTGCGCTATATCAAAAATAATAGTCGTTGTCGGGTTAAATGGATTCGGATAATTCTGCTTTAAAGCAAATGTCTTTGGCAACGAAGCAGACGATCCATCTATAGCAACAGTCGCATTCACTGTATCTACATCACAGCGAATCATAATGGCACCATCTGAAAGTCCCAATTCAGTCAAACCTTGCCACGATCCTGAGCCCAAAGT
>JABHGY010000009.1 GCA_018671775.1 Fidelibacterota bacterium | reverse complement strand
GATGGGACGTGAGGTTAAGACCTTGGTAAGCAATCAGCAAACGGCTGGGTTTAAATCTATTATATGGAATGCAAGCAATAACTTAGGTCAACCTGTAAGTGCAGGGATGTATTTATACAGAATCTCTGCTGGAGATTTTCATTCAGTTAAAAAGATGATTTTGTTAAAATAAACCTAAGAACATTCAATCTTAAAAAGGGACAGTTTTACTGTCCCTTTTTTGTTGTTCTAAAATAAACATGTCATCCCTGACTCCGATCAGGAATCCATCTGCCAAATAACCTTTCAAAGGATAAAGGAATCTTTGAAAGGTTAAATCTGCGATACGAAAACCATCTAACGGCATTCAGTTTTGTTGTCATCCAGAATGAGTGTAGCGAGCGATGGATATACATTTGCAACTGAGATTTGTTTTTAGACTATGAAGATTCTTCATTCGCTTCGTTTTTTCAGAATGACGGTAGGGTTAGAAAAAAAATCGGTCATTCTGAGGCGTTTACGACGAAGAATCTGAATTGAATACTACGGGGATATTCATCCACTTTCTTTAAACGCCAACTAAGTCTTTCCCATTTTGGGGAAGACTTAAAGGTATTACGAAAAATAAATAATAACCATCCAACAAACCGCTGTATCTGACGTAAAACAGTGATTTAATGGAGTTTATTTTAAAACAGTAAATTGGAGAGGCCCAAATGGCTTGTGGGGTAAGTTTCACCCATTAAAAAATTGATTTTGCTCTTCGCCCACCCCTTTTTTCTATCTTAATATCTCGCAAGGTCGGTGATTTTACATTCAATTTAAAATAGACACTTTGTCCAATACCACTTGGCGTCCAGTTCAAAGAAAGCTCCCAGCAATGAATATCGCGATGGACAGATAGAGAGTGAGAGACTAAACTCTTTTCAATCATATCAAACCGCGCATTATAAGAAAATCGCCAGTTTTTGGTCATTTGAATCGTGGAGTTTGAGCCGAGCCAAAATGTTTTCTTTGGATCGTCTGGATTTGCAATATTATAGGAATAGCGCAATGACACAGTTGAATTCCATAATTTTCCTCCAATAAGAGAGGATTTTATATTTTTCAAAGGATTAGATAAGGGAGAAACGTCTAAGTCTTCTTCCAATGAAAGTGTATCCGTTTCTACGTCGTCGGTCTCAAAAGTATCTGTCCATCGTTTTCCTGAGAAACGAAAACTGGTTGAGAAATTGGCGTTAATTAATCGCGGTTGTAAAATGCCAGCATCATTTACGTTGAATTGATTGATTCTTCGATATTTTTCTGAATCATATTGATAAAAATCATGAGTTAAGCTCAAATCTAAATTCAATTTATTGGCGATTTTGGATCGAATACCAGACCTGAGATTTGCTAGGTTCATAGAATCAGCTACAAAATTATAACTGGAATTCATTCTCCATGTAAATAAATCTACTTTTTTCGCCTCTTTTCCCGATTTCATTTTGGCCTGAAAACTATTGTTTAATGAAAATGTCATTGATTTACTTTCGCTTTTGGGTGTGTTTCCTGCCATAGTCCCACTGAATCTATCAATGAATTGTTTTGTGCCATTGGTATCAAGATATGAATAAAAATATCCCAAATCTTGCCCAAAGAGTTCCTTGGAAAAATCGGGCGTAAAAGCGTATCCTATGGAAGGGGTTGCGATATGACGGATGGCTTTCAACGATCCAATGGAAATGGGGAAAAGGCCATATACTTTTGTATTGGCGCTAAGACTAAATGAGCCAGTTGTCCGAGTGGCGAAATCTGGAACGGAAACTTTTTCCATGGTGCCATTCGAATCAAGACGAGCGACAAAGGATTCATTCACCCAAGCCGAGCGTAAATTTAAACTAGGATTGACGGAAATATATTTGAATAATTTTTGCGGTGCATTAATGGACATAGAATGGGTCCATCCATTATCATCGTCATTAAATGTCGACACAATTCCGCTATCATTTTGTGTCCATTCATAGGTATTTGCCGAGTCACTTTCCATCGATTCATAATAAATACGAGATTTATTCGTAAAGCCCAGATTGTAATTCCACTTGATATTATTATACCATTTCACGTCACTTCCAGAGGAAGGGAATAGAGCAGATTGTCCGTGCCGAAATGAAACTTGCGGAAGGGTGCTATTGATAAGATTGAGTTGAGAACCAGTCCGGGAAGGGGATTCATAAAAAGGTGAATCTTCGTCAATTTTATGTTTTACCATAAGATCTTGTTTCGAAGATAGATTCATACTCATTGAATTTCCTGATTTTCCCCATCGTTTAGAATAAGAAGCTTTCGAAATCGCATATTGATCCATGCGGGTTGCTTGATCCAAACCATAGTCTCGATTATAATTTCCACTGGAAGAATAACTCACATTTGCGTTAAAAGACTGTCCTTTCCTCATCACCTGTTTATGCATCCAACTGACTCTAAAACTTGCATTTCGATTGTCTGACAAATCTGAGATATTGCTGGTTCCAGATAAAAATTGTCGATTTTCAATCAATAAATTCCCATTGAATTTATAGCGGACGCGATAGGCATTTTCAGCGCGGAATGCTAATCCCTGTCTATCGCTAAAACTAAGCGTAAACTTTGAGCCCCAATAATCATTCGGCGCCCAATAATATCCTAAACCATCCAGGAATTGTCCACGTAGTCGACTTTCACCATAAGAAGGCATAATCCACCCTGAGTGTCGCGCTCCTCCTTTATGCGGGAAAACGCCAAGCGGTAAGGCGAAAATGGGAATTTGCCCTAAGTTCAAAATAATAGGCCGTGCGATGACTTTGTCTCCGTTGATAATTTTCATTTGCTTAGAATCAAAATGAAAATGAGGTACATCCAAATCACAGGTAGAATACGTGCTATTTTGGATATAAAATACTTTTTGGCTTTCATTTCGAATTTCATTTCCTGTATAAAAACCATCATCCGCTTTTGTTTTGCCTTTGATCACTTTCCCTTTTTTTGTTTTCAGATTATACGTGAGTATATCGCCTTCCATAGGATCTCGCCCTTTTTCTTTGATGACAGGTTGAACCGCTTTGGAAAGGGTATCGCCAATTTGGACAGGAAGTGCTTTCAGTAAATTAGATGTCCAGCTTACATTAATATATCCTGCTTCAAGTTGGGTACCTTCATTCTGTAGAAAGGCATTTCCGATTAAATCTGTCTCTTCGGCTTTGATATTGTAATCAATGATATGGGCACGATATTCCACGGGGTCGCTAATATCATTGGCGGAAGAATCGGGGGAATAGGTTCCTTTTGCTCCCCCCTCAATTTGAATACGATCTAAAGTGGAATCGGCAAAAAGAAGGGTAATTGTATCGCCAGATGCGAGATTATTTCCTTGATAAATCGAATCTTCGAAAAGATGATAAAGCGTGGTCGCCATGCCTTCTAATCGAAGTGAATCTAAGTGACCATCTACAAAAAATCCACGAAGGAGATTTCCTGTCATATCATCAGAAAACTGCGCTGGGATTTTTTTCTTTAGACTATCCGAATCGATTTTTTGCCATCCACTTGTTTGTGTTTGGGCATGGGCTTGTTTGGGGATGAATATATTATCCAAGGTTTCGTTTTTGTAGGATAGAATCACTTCTGCCCCAGATAAAATCCGATTTCTTTCTTGAATAACCGGCTTTATCCTTAAAATCGTTTTCTCATTTGTCCGATCATAAATTGCCAATCCACAACTGGCGGTTTGAGTGGAATCTTTAATCTGAACGTTTCCAACGGCTTTGTAGGAAACCCCATCTTCGTCAGGTCGTTTCACATATTCGATACGGTCAGCAGTGACGATTTGTCCTTTTTGATCCAGCCGAACATTTCCCACTGCGATGCCACTATCCAGCTCTGTGTAAAAAACGAGAGAATCACTGGTAAGGTCATAATCTTCATCCCAAACATGTGGCGTCCCATGGCTCGTGAGTCTGTCCAATTTTGAGTGGAATATCAATGTATCACACGTGAGCGTTCGCCCTTCTTGGAATGCTTTCACATTTTTGTATAAATATGCCAATGATTTTTTTTCATGATATCGCCCATTTTCACAATCGAGGGTGAGCGACCCTTTTTGAAACGTTACATTTCCTTGGATAAATTGGAATTTTTCCCCATCTACAATTTTACTTTCAAGTACATCCGCTTTTTTGAGTCGTAATCGATTATCCGGAAACAGGAGAGAGGAAAGGAGGGAAAGATAGAAAATTGATTTACTAATTTTCATTTTTCATTAATATCGTTTTTCCAAAGCGATTGTAGCCGTTCTTTAATCCACTTTTCATGCCCTTGTTCAGTGGGATGGTAAAAAGTTTCATCCATGCCCTCGGGGAAATAATGGGCTTCTATAAAATGATTTGGGTGATTGTGTGGATATTGATATGCTTTTCCATAGTCTAAATTTTTCATCAAATCTGTTGGGGCATTTCGTAAATGTAAAGGAACGGAAGGAGTTCCATTCTCTTTTACTTCCTCCATCGCGCGATTGATGGCTTTATAACTAGCATTAGATTTAGGTGCGGAGGCGAGATAAGTCGTCAATTGTCCCAGGATGATTGCAGATTCGGGCATGCCAATCATGTGTACAGCTTGGAACGTTGAAGTGGCCATAATCAGTGCATTAGGATCAGCATTTCCAATATCTTCTGAAGCGAGAATGATGAGTCTTCGTGCAATAAATTCGGGTTTTTCTCCACCTTCTAACATGATGGCCAACCAATAGATTGAGGCGTCTGGATCGCTCCCACGAATGGATTTGATAAAGGCGGAAATGGTATCGTAATGATAATCGCCCGTTTTGTCATAAATCAAAGTTTTAGATTGAATGGCTTCAGAAAGTATATCATCGCTTACTTTGTTTTCTGTGCCTAAAAGTTGAACGATGACATCTAGCGTGTTGAGCATTTTTCGTGCGTCGCCACCAGATGAATGAATCAATTTTTGTTGAATCGTCTCATCCATTTGAATATTAGATTTGCTCAGAACGATATCCGAAGAAAAAGCATGTTTTAGGATGGCATCCAGATCTTTGTTTTCTAATGATTTTAAAGTGAGGACACGACATCGAGATAGAAGAGGAGAAATAATTTCGAAAGAGGGATTTTCCGTTGTAGCACCGATAAGAAGGATGGTTCCTTCTTCTACGGCATGGAGGAGCGCATCTTGTTGCGCTTTATTAAAACGATGGATTTCATCGATAAACAAGATGGTTTGTCTGCCCAAGTCTCGATTTGATTCTCCTTGAGAAATGACAGCCCGCAAGTCTTTGACGCCGCTAGATACGGCAGAAATTTCTTTTATATCCGCATGCGTTGTATTCGCAATAATCCGTGCCAGGCTTGTTTTGCCTGTGCCAGGCGGTCCCCAAAAAATCATTGAGAATGTTTTTTTCTCTTCTAATATTTTCCGTAGTAATTTTCCATCGCCCAGCAAATGGCTTTGTCCTTTGTAATCTTCTAGAGATTTTGGCCGGAGACGATCTGCCAAAGGCGGTAAATGGGTGTCGAAGAGTGTTTGGGGCTGTCTCATAATCCATTAAATTTACACCTCTTTTTTTGGAAAAGGAGTATAGACAAATGAAGAAAAATAATTTTATACAAATCATGTTTGGACTCATCATTTTGTTGATGGTGAGTTGTGACGAAAATAAAGGAGATATCGTGACAGATACACTTATTATTGAAGATATCGTTGTTGGTGAAGGTGCAGAAGCAGAATCATTTGACAAAGTAACCGTTGATTATACAGGAAAATTAAGCGATGGCACTGTTTTCGATTCCTCTAAAAATCCAGGAAGGGAGCCATTCGTTTTTACGGTTGGCGTTTCTATGGTGATTAAAGGTTGGGACGAAGGCGTTCCTGGAATGAAAGTTGGGGGCACACGCAAATTAACAATTCCACCTGACATGGGATATGGATCGCAAGGTGCAGGAGGTGTTATCCCGCCCAATGCCACGTTGATTTTTGATATTGAGTTATTGAAAGTTGAAAAATAGGCTTCTGATTGCTTTTTGAATTCTTAAAAATGAAAGGCCTAAATTCAAGCACAATATGTTAGGGTTTTCTCAACAGTCACTGACCAATTTCCTTTTTTGGGTAACCCAAAAAAAGTGGTTTTTGATTACCATGGTGATTGGATTTTTCTTATCGCTTTTCCCCACACCTTCAGGATTGACACTTGAGGGCTACCGCATAATCATTATTGTCATTACAGCCTTAATAATGATTATTACCGAGCCCATTCCTTTGCCAGCAATTGCTATTTATATCATCGTATTTCAAGTTGTTTTAGGGATAAACGATGCGGATGGTATTGCCCATTCATTTATGAATGATGCGGTCTTTTTTATCATGGGATCGCTCATGCTTTCTGTAGCAATTATCAAGCAAGGTTGGGATAAGCGGATTGCTTTAGGCATTATCACTTTAACGGGACACAAAACAAAAAATATCGTTTTTGGATTTACGGCAATATCTGCAATTCTTTCATCATTTATTGGCGAGCATACCGTAGCCGCACTCATGCTTCCCATTGGGATGACCCTCATTCGTTATACATCTCCAGATAAAGAAAAAGTCCGAGGATTAAGTGCTGTTTTACTTTTTTCCATTGCTTATGGTGCCTTGATTGGTTCGATTGGCACGCCATCTGGAGGAGGACGGAATGTGATTATGATGTCCTACTTTCAGGAGGCAGGATTGTCCATTTCATATTTGGAATGGATGATTAAAGTTTATCCTTTGGTGTTCATTCAGATTCCTATCGTATCATGGATTTTACTCAAAAGTTTTGTGCCGGAGTATAAGCATTTGGATACTGGTGTTCGAAAATTAGTAGTTCAAGTCGCAAAATCCCCAGAAATGACCGGAAGAAATACCATTGCCGCTTTGATTTTCTTAATGGTGTTTTTAGGCTGGGTTTTCTTGAGTGAAACATTGGGCTTAGGCACCATTGCACTTTTTGGTGTTTTCCTTTATTTGGTTGCAGGATATGTAAAATGGGAAGATTTGAGTAAAAATACACATTGGGGTGTTATCCTACTTTTTGGAGCTACGATTTCATTGGGATCTAATATCAAAGAAACAGGTGCTGCCTTGTGGTTAGCTGAACAAATTGTGAATCTTTTTGGAAATATTATGTATTCATTTCCTTTTGTCATGGATGGAATTATTATCTTGATGACGACAACACTTGCTAATGTTTTATCTAGCTCAGCGACTGTTGCGGTTTTAGGACCGATCACGCTAAATCTGGGAGAGAATGCCATGCATTTGGGCTTGGTAACAGCCATCGCTTCTGCGTTTGGATATTTTACCGCTGTAGCTGCGCCTGCGTGCACGATTGTGTATTCCAGTGGATTAGTAGGGGCAAAAGATTTTTTAAAAGTTGGATGGAAAGTTGGATTTGTGTCCATTGTCCTCCTCATTATATACGCTAATACGTATTGGCGTATAATTAACTAAAAGGCATATAAATGCAAGACGACATGAAAATTTTAATCGCCGTTTCCAGTAAGGAATATTCTAAACCAACGCTACGCGTGGGAATGATGATTTCTAAAGCCTTTCATTGCTCCACAACCATCGTAGATGTGGGCGAAAAAATTTCTGGCTTTAACACAAAAGATATTGGTTTGGCACATGAACAAATGGCTTCTTGGGATTTTAATCGGCCTGGCGTGGATGTCTTGGAATGGGCATTTCAGTATTTGGCAGATCATGCATATATCAAACCTAAAATGATTGAAGCGGGCTTCCCAAAAAATACGCTTGTTGATACAGGAGGGCATCGTTCCGAAGTTTATTTGCAGGGGACTGTTTGTGATGATGTGCAACTCATTTTAAGAAATGGCGATATTGTTGCAGAGCTGAGAGATGAAGTGAGGGAAGGTCATTATGACCTTACGATTATTGGTGGAAGTAAGAAACGACGTATGGCTCATGATTTAATTCAATATATAGATAGTTCCATTTTTGTAGTGAATCAACTCGATTTAGAAATTAAATATAGAATATTATTGGCAGTGGATGATTCTGCTGGAACAGAGAAAGCTGTGGCTATGGGTGCACGTGTTGCAAACGCATTTGGGATTGAAGTAGATATTCTTACCGTAAGCAAAAAAGATAATTTTGGTGAAGGGTATAAGCAGGCCGCAGAAAATGCAGGCAAAGTTTTGGAATCTGCTGGTATTCAATATGAACAATTATTTCGCGTAGGCGAACCAGCTTCGGTCATCAAAAAAGAAGCGGGGGACAATCATATTATCATTATGGGCAGATCTAGCCAGAATCCACTCATGAAATTTATCAAAGGAAGCAAACCGTTAAAGGTAATGGAAGATTGTTCCTGTCCTGTTTTAATTGTAAAATAAAAATGGTTTTATCATTTTAATATAAAAGCAACTTTGTAAATTCTAGTTCGTTAGGGATTAAATAACACAAAACAAAAGGAGAAAAAATGGAATTTATCACACCGATTTTTAAATGGTTACACGTAATAGCTGGCGTTTTATGGATTGGGCTATTATACTTTTTCAATTGGATTAATGGTCATGTTGCTGCGACCATGGATGCAGACACAAAAAAGAAAGTTATCCCCGAGCTGATGCCACGGGCACTCTACTTTTTCAGATGGGGTGCTGCTTGGACTTGGTTTACTGGACTCATTTTAATGATTTTTATCTTCTGGATGGGAATGAATGATGCCATGTTCAAGGGAGCAGAATCTGATGAGTTCACTAACTTCAAACATATGGCTTATTTAGTCCCATTCTTGATGGTATTTATCTATGATGCATTTTATAAAAGCTCTCTCGCCAAAAACACACGACTTGCAACAGGAATCAGTTTTCTAGGTATTGTTGGTGTATTAGCCTTTCTCGTTTTTGTTTCAGAAATGACAGCATATCGAGCATACAATATTCATATTGGCGCCATGTTTGGTTCTATAATGGCTTTTAATGTGTGGTATCGTATTTGGCCAGCACAACAAAGAATTATTACAGCAATCAAAAATGGAGAAGCACCCGACCCAGCAGATGCGGGAATGGCAGGACTTCGTTCCAAGCACAATACTTATATGAGCGTTCCTCTTATTTGGACCATGATGAATGAACATACTG
>JABHGY010000008.1 GCA_018671775.1 Fidelibacterota bacterium | reverse complement strand
TTTCCTGTAGAGAATCCTGCCGTTCCTTTTTCTACTATAAAAGCAGAAATACCTTTATATCCCACACCCTTTTCTGTCAAACAAAAGACTAAAACCAAATCACTACTAATGCCCGAAGTCACCCAATTTTTGGTTCCATTCAAAACATATTGATCGCCATCTTTTTTGGCCGTGGTGCGCAGATTACTGGCATCAGAACCTGATTGAGGTTCGCTTAAAGAATATGCTCCCAGTTTTTCTCCAGACGCTAAAGGCTTAAGATATTTTTCTTTTTGGTCTTTCGTTCCCCAATCCAAGAGAAGCTGGCAAACTAAGGAATTATTCACGGACATGACCACCGCAACAGAGGCATCCACCGCTGCAATTTCTTCCATGGCTAACACATAACTCAAAGCATCCATTTCTGCTCCACCCCATTTTTCAGGAATCATCATACCCATAAACCCTAATTCGCCCATCATTTTAATTTGTTCTGTCGGAAATATTTCTTTTTCATCTCGCTCAATCACGCCAGGCGCTAAATGTTCGATGGCAAATTCTCGGGCTGTCTTTTGCACAAGGGCCTGTTCTTCTGTTAAACTAAAGTCAATCATATTCTCTCCACAATCAATGCTGACGCCTCTCCACCTCCAATACACAAAGTCGCAAGACCTCGTTTCGCATTAACACGCTCCATTGCATGAATCAGCGTTGTTAATATTCGCGCACCAGAAGCACCAATTGGATGTCCAATTGCAATCGCACCACCGTGGATATTCACATTTTCATGAGATAAATTAAAATCGTCCATCGCCGCCATGGCAACAGGCGCAAAAGCTTCATTGATTTCCCATAAATCGATATCCTCCGCTGTGAGTCCTGTTTTTTCTAATACTTTTGATATGGCTTTTCCTGGAGCGGTCGTAAACCATTCTGGCGCGTGGGCTGCGGATGCTTGACCCACAATCCGAACTTTTGGACTTAATCCCAATTCAGTCGCTTTTTCTTCAGACATCATAAGAACGGCGGCTGCGCCATCATTTATTTTTGAAGCATTCGCCGCAGTGATGGTGCCATCCTTTTCAAAGGCAGGACGCAAATGTGGGATTTTATCAAATTTTACCCGTGTCGGTTCTTCATCTCGATTGATGATAAATGGATCGCCTTTTCGATTTGGAATTTCTACCGAAACCAGCTCGTTTCTAAACCAAGATTTGGACTCAGCTTTTTGAGCACGTTTATAAGATTCAATGGCAAAAGCATCTTGCGCTTCTCTTGAATAATTTCGATCTCGCGCACAAATTTCAGCACAATTTCCCATGTGTTTATCATTGTAGGCATCCCACAATCCATCATGAATAATGCTATCTAAAGTTTGTCCATGACCCAGACGAAAACCATTTCTCGCTTTGGGCAAAAGATAGGGCGCATTGGACATACTTTCCATTCCCCCAGCAATGATGACGCCCGCATCGCCAGATTTGATGATTTGCTCTCCCAACATCACTGCCTTCAAACCTGAGCCACACATTTTGTTGATAGTTAGACACTCAACAGAATTGGGCAAACCAGCATAAAGGGCAGATTGTCGTGCTGGTGCTTGACCTAAGCCAGCACTTAAAACATTCCCCATAATCACTTCATCCACTTGGTCGCTTTCAATGGAAGCTGAAGCCAAAAGGTCTTTGATAACCATGGCGCCTAATTTTGTTGAAGATACGGGTGAGAGTTCACCTTGGAATGCGCCGACAGGCGTTCTTTTTGCTTCTATAATGACAACATGTTTCACAACGAAATATCCTTATATACAGAATAGAAATTAGCCATTTTTAATGAAATATTTGGCGATTTTTTATAGTGTCTTTAGCCACCATCAAACCGGGAGATGTGAAATAATTCGGAAGCGTCTCCTTTCCCGTTCACCATGACTTGAGCTGTTAATTCTCCAATGGCCGAAGCAAAACCCAATCCGTGCCCCGTAAAACCGCCACAGACAAAGCAATGAGGCATTTTTGTATTTCCCACAATAGGAAGTCCATCTTTACTAAATCCCATGGTTCCAGACCAAGCATGAGAAATGGGAACGCGCTCCACCTTTGGGAATAATTGGTAAAAATAATCATATAAGCCATGAATGAGTTCTGAATTTACTTCTGTCGAAAAGCCCTCCCCCTTTTGTCCATCTTTCTCACGAAAACCACCAATCATCAATCGACCATCCCGTAATTGTCGCCAGTATTCAAACCCATAATTAGCATAAACCACTTCATCAAATATGGAACTTGGAAAAGGCTCAGTCACAAAAGCTTGACCTTGAAAAGGAAAAATCAAATCATCAAATCCTGAGATAACTTGGCTCGTATAAGCATTCGTCGCCAAGACGGCCATGGCGCAATCAACCGTCCCTCCTTCAGTCACAATTTGAAGAGAATTGGATTCATATTCACAGATATCAAGAACTGGCGAATTTTCATAAATTTTAATATTCCGAGAAGACAGTATTTTGGATAAAGCATTGACCAGTTTCACTGGCTGAATACCTGCGCCCACCTTTGTTTTGAGTGCTCCAAAAAATTGATCAGACTTGAATTTTTTCTCAAGTTCAGAAGACGTAAGTAAATCAACTTGGATTCCTGATGCGGATAAATGGACAAATGATTCTTTTAATTCTATGTCTTCTTGTTTGGAACTGGCGACAATAAGACTTCCATTCTCCTGCAGATCGCAATCAATACTTTCATCTTTTATTATGCCGAGCATTTGGTCAAAATTGCGTTCTGTAAATTTCCAAATTGCTAATGCCTTTTCTTTGCCATGTAAAGTCATAGATCGGTTAAAATGTTCAACAGTCCCTGGCAAAATAAATCCTGTATTTCTCCCAGAAGAACCTGAGGCTAATAAATCTTTTTCCAATAAAACGACGGAAATTCCCATTTCAGAAAGCCAATAGGCAATAAAATTTCCAATCAAACCGCCACCAACCACGCAAATATCCACAGTTTCTTTGGAATCCAATTGGGGAAATTGTCGCGATTGTTCAAAACCCAATGAAGACTTTGTTAACCAGAAGGGCTTATTAATCATGATTTGAACGTTTTTACTCATTATTTTTCTTATCGTAGGCTTTGATGATTTCTCGCACCAATGGATGACGCACAACATCCGAATCGCTGAGATGGACAAATCCAATCCCTTCAACATTCTTTAATATTTTTGCTACTTGAATTAGCCCTGAATTGGATAGACTGGGTAAATCAACTTGTGTAACATCGCCTGTAATAATAGCACGAGAATTGATACCTAATCGAGTGAGAAACATTTTCATTTGCATCACAGTCGCGTTTTGCGCTTCATCTAAAATCATAAATGCATTGTCTAAGGTTCTGCCTCGCATATAAGCCAAAGGGACAATCTCAATCACTTTCCGTTCTAACAATGGTTTTAGTTTTGTTCTAGAATACATAAACCCTAAGGCATCGTATAATGGCGCCAAATACGGATCTACTTTTTCTTTGAGATCACCAGGAAGGAAACCCAAACTTTCTCCCGCTTCTACCGCAGGACGAGATAAGACAATGCGGTCTACTTCGTTATTTTCTAAAGCAGCGACTGCAAAAGCGACTGCCATAAATGTTTTTCCTGTCCCTGCAGGGCCAATGGAGAAAACAACATCATTATCTTCGACAGCTTCGATATATTTCTCCTGCCCTTCGGTTCGTGCAGAAACAGCCCCTTTTTTTCCATAGAATACGACAGAATTTTTAGGAGATTCTCCCTGTCCATTTTCAGCTTTAACCAAGGTAATCAGTTGTTGCACGTTTTTAATATTTAGACTCCCTTGCCCCGTGAGGGTTTGAATCATTTCATGAAAGACATCATAAACAAGAGTCACTTCTTTCTCATCTCCTTTTATTTTGATGATTTCTCCTCGGGCAACAATGCTAGCGGATGATATTTTTTCTACCAATTTTAAGTGAGCATCACCCACGCCTAATAAAGATGTAGTGTCAATTGTTTTTAAATCTATTTGTTTTTCCATTTGATGAAACCTCAGTAATTTTAAGGCATTCAATTTACACATAACAAACTTTGATTCACATGCAGTCCCAAAACTTTCTTAAACATTTACCCATCATTTTCTCTGGATTACTCATGCTCTTCTTAAGCGGATGCGCATCATCACCTGTGAATATTTCCCATGAACCCAGTCAACAAAATCTTTCCTTCCTTATCAAAAAAGGAAACGAACACTGGGATAAAAGAAATGATATCAATGACGCCAAAAAAGCTTGTTTTTATTATGCTCAAGCCTTGAAGGGTGACGCTAATAATAGCGATTTATGCATTAAAATGAGTCGCGCTTTATACTTTCAAGCCATGTTCATCGAAAAAGATCCATTTGTAAAAGACAGTTTGTATTTCCAAGGATATCAAGTCGCCATAAAGTCTTTGAAAAATCGTCCAAAGTTTGATGAATTATTCTCACAGGCAGAGGGAGACAGCTTACAGCGCTGGCTGAGCTTAATTTCTGAAGCGCCAAAAGAATGGGTTCCTGCACTTTTTTGGTGGGCTGTAAATGAAGCACGATACCTAAACACCAAACCTGTTTTAGCCCGTTTAGAAAAACGTGAGTTATTAGAAGTCATTATGCATCGTATTATTTCCCTAGAACCAGGGTATTATTATGGAGGTCCGTATCGATTCTTTGGTGCTTTCTATACACGCATTCCTGGTATTGAGTTAAGCCAAGCCCAATCATACTTCGAACAAGCAATTTCTGCTTTTCCGCTCTATTTAGGTTCACACGTATATATGGCTGAATTTTATCATCAGAAAGCAGGGAATCGGGAACAATTTCATGAGATACTTGATAAAGTCATCTCTACTGACTTATCTCTCCTCACTGAAAACATCCCTGAAAATATCTATTATCAAAAAAGAGCAATTTTTTTACTCGAACAAGAATCGGTATTATTTGAATAGAAACAAAATATTCTCCACTCCATATCAGGGATTATGAGTAAGTTTACCAAGATAACAATGGATTAATAATGAAATCAAAATTCACAGCTCAAGACTTTATGTCAAAAGATCTCGTCACGTTTAAACCTGACACCCAAATGGAATTTGCAATTTCCACCTTACTTGAACATAAAATTTCTGGCGCTCCCGTTGTAGATGAAACAGGTGGATTAGTGGGAATGCTCTCAGAAAAAGATTGCCTAAATACCTTATTTGAATCCACTTATTACAACAATCCCGGAGGACATGTATCCGACCATATGACCACAACCCTTTCTACCGTAGATTGTGAAATGAGTTTAGCAGACGTTGCTAAATTATTTATGGAAACACGCTTTCGTCGATATCCCGTTTTGTGTGAGGGAAAACTGGTTGGACAAATTAGTAGAAGAGATATTTTGAAAGCCATTAATCACATGACTAAAAACCAATAGGCATTATATGAAAACTCTTATATCATCCATCCTTTTTTGTTCTTTTCTTTTGGCGCAAAATAATGATTTAGATCCAACCTTTTCTGCTATGAATCAAGGAAATTACGGGAAGGCGCTAGAAAGTTTGAACCTTGTCATTACGACCGATTCAAAAAATGCTGAATTATATCGCCTCAAGGCCATGTTACATGAATCCTTAGCTGAGACTCAAGAAGCACTCAGTGCTTGGCGTATGTGCAAAAAATTATCTAAAAATAATTCACTCACCCTTGAAGCAAATAATCATATTCAGCTTTTAAGACAAAGTAAATGAAGTCCCGTTATTTTTTTATTTTCTCCCTATTTCTCGGCTGTTGGCAAGCCCCCGCATTAGATGAATCCTACCCATTTTCAGATGTAGGCTCGATATATCTTCAAGCCATTCATGATTATAAACACTTTACAGGTTCAGGAGAAATTCTTAGAAATAGCATCACTCACTCCTTCATGAAAATGGGTTATGATGTAATTGAACCGCAAGAAGGTGAGACGAAAATCATCGTAGGTAATGGCAATAAGCAACTAGGTTTTACCTGTATTATCTCTGATTATACGGATAGAGAAGTGATGGTGATTCCATATCGTTCAGAAGATAGAGGTTATGCAGAAACGACTATGACGCAAAGTAGCGAAACTAAAAAAGATGAAACGTCTAAAACACAAGTTTCTTCTTCCAGCACAAGCCATGGTGGTGCCGTTCAAGCTGGAAGTCGTTTAGAATATATTCGAGCACGAGTCGGGATTATGCTTAAACTACATGATCCCTCAACAGGACAATTGGTTTGGTCTCATCATTATGGATATAGCGGATTAGATCTTGCTCAAACAGCTGATATGTGCGCTAGGCTTGCTTTGCATGAATTTAGAAAAATATTTTGAAGTAAAGCCCTTCGTCTCGAAGTCATTCTGAATGGAGTAAAAAATCTACTCATGCAACATTCAAACTTTTGGTATGACAATGATTCTATTTGATATTCTCTAAAGATAAACTCATATAAATCCACACATCACTTGAATTTAGAGTACCTTCACGCCCTTAATAAACACGGAAGATTATGAACTTATTTGAAAATCTTGGCTTAGACAAATCTCTCTTGAAAGCTGTTCAAGAATTAGGTTTCGAGAAGCCAACTCCCATACAAGAAAAAACGATACCTCACTTACTCACAGGCAAAGGAGATTTCATTGCTTCTGCCCAAACAGGAACGGGAAAGACCGCCGCTTTTGGTTTACCTTCTATTCAATTAACGGATATCGGTCAAAAACAGACTCAAACACTTATCTTATCTCCCACAAGAGAGCTCTGTATTCAAATCGCAAAAGATTTGACTCAATATGCAAAATATATAAAAGGCCTTAATGTTGTGGCTATTTATGGTGGCGCAAGCATGGAAACACAAATGAGAGCACTAAAAAAAGGCGCTCATATTGTCGTTGGAACACCTGGTCGAACCAAAGACATGATTAAGCGGAAAAAATTACAAATCGGGAATGTAAACCGCATGATTCTTGACGAAGCGGACGAAATGCTTTCCATGGGATTTAAAGACGATTTGGAGGCAATTTTAGCTAAAACGCCCGAAGAAAAACAGACCTTACTTTTCTCCGCGACTATGCCTGAAAAAATTGTTTCCATTACAAAAAAATACATGAACAATCCTGAAAAAATTTCTGTAGCACGCGTTAATGTTGGCGCAGAAAATGTGAGCCATTCTTATTACATGGTTCACGCTAAGGATAAATACGAAGTACTCAAACGTATTGCAGATTTAAATCCCAATATCTATGGTATTACCTTTTGTCGGACACGACGCGAAACCAAAGAAATCGCCAATAAACTTATGCACGATGGCTACAATGCGGATGCAATTCATGGGGATTTATCTCAAGCCCAACGAGATGAAGTGATGGGCCGTTTTCGGAAACGTCAACTGCAAATGATGGTCGCAACAGATGTTGCCGCACGTGGGCTGGATGTAAATGATTTAACGCATGTGATTAACTTCAATCTTCCTGATGACTCCGAAGTATATATCCACAGAAGTGGACGAACCGGACGTGCCGGGAAAAGCGGAAAATCAATTGCGATTATTCATATGCGAGACATGCGACGAATCAAAGACATTGAACGTATTTCTGACATTTCATTTAAAAAAGAATTGGTTCCAAGTGGAAAAGATATTTGCCAAAAACAACTTTTTTCTCTTATCGATAAGATTGAAAAAGTTCATGTGGACGAAAAACAGATTGAACCCTTTTTGCCTGCAATTTATGAAAAGTTTGAATCTCTCGATCGAGAAGAATTGATTAAACATTTTGTTTCTGCTGAATTCAATCGTTTTCTTGCCTATTATAAAAATGCACGAGACATCAATGTAGATCATCATTCTTCAGACAAACAGAGAAACAAAAGAGACAATCGACGTCAAGCCTCCTTTCAGAATTTTTTCATCAATCTTGGAAGCGTTAATCGACTTGAACCTGTAAAGTTGATTGGTCTCATCAACGAAGCTTTAAAATCTCGGAATGTGGAAATTGGACGAATCGAAATCATGAAAAAATTCGCCTTTTTTGAAATTGATGAAAAGATAACACCCGAATTACTCAAGGGCATGAATGGACAAAAATTTGAAGGAGTAAAAGTTTTTGTCGAAATTTCTAAAGAGAAACCGAATTTTAAAGCGAGACCTCGAAAACAAAAATCTGATAACAGAAAACCCAAAAATCGAAAATGGAAAAAGAGCGGACGAAAGAGACGGTTTAATAAAAACTAATCGTTTTAAACTAACTTCTCGTATAATCGCCACAAATAAAGATATTCGTGGCACCTTTTTTTCTGGACTGCTTTAACTGTGTTAAAGTAACATCAACTTAAA
>JABHGY010000078.1 GCA_018671775.1 Fidelibacterota bacterium | reverse complement strand
CCCCAAGTAAAATTAAATATTAAGATGGAAATGAATAATCTCGTTTCTGTAATAATTCGTATTTTTTTCTTCAAAAATTGCATCATCACTCCAACATATTAAACTAAATAAGAAATAAGTTCCTTGCTATGCATCTAGAGACACCTAGCTAAAACAACACATATAAAGAAACAATCAGACCTTGCTAATTTAGGCCTAATTAATAATGTATTTCAATATCCAATAATTAATAATCAAGTTAGAACTCATTTCTAATTACATTTTTCCAAATATATTCTTAATTTGTAGCTGATTCTATAACTTTTTTTAATAAGATTGAGAGAAGTCTATTGATTTATGAAAAAATATAAGGCAAAATATCTTAATTTCTTTCCCACTATTCTCGTTATTTTATCAATCACTATGAATACCTGTTCAAATCAATCTAAAAATTCGTTGGATGTCCAAGGCCATCGTGGCGCAAGAGGGCTCCGTCCTGAAAACACCCTATCTGGCTTCGAGTTTGCAATGGATTTAGGTGTGACCACGATAGAAATGGACATTGGCATTAGTCAAGATTTAGTTCCAGTCGTTTATCATGATGCCTACATTAATAGCAAAATTTGTCTCTCCTACGATGAACCTTTTCCTCTCGATATGGATCAACATTACTTGTTGAAAGATTTAACCCTAGCCCAGATTCAATCTTTTGATTGCGGTTCATTAAATCCAAATATTGAGCATTTTCCTGAACCGCCACGTATCAATATTCCTGAAGAAAATATCCCCTCCCTGCAAGAAGTTTTTGACTTAGCTAAAGCCAAGAATAGTTCCGTGCGTTTTAATATCGAAATCAAACTTGATCCGACAAAAGATGAAACAGTCTCCATTGATCTTTTTGTGGAATCTGTTGTAAATGTGATTGAAAAAAATAACCTCATAAATCGGGTTATAATCCAATCTTTTAATTGGGCTGTCTTGGAAAGGGTTAAAAAACTTCAAGCAAAAATAATAACGGCTGCCCTTTTGGATGAAAACACAGGTCTTCCAACAGAATCCGGAGAAGCCTCGCCTTGGACAAATGGCATTCATTATAAAAAAGTGGACGAAAGTTCATTGGGGCTACTCAACGAAGCACAAGAATATGTAGATATATTTTCTCCATCTGGGCTAATTATTGTTCAAGGATCATCCGTTTTTATGAATAGTACCATTGAAGAAATTCAAGCTGCTGGATATAAAGTGGTTCCTTGGACTGTGAATAAGAAATCTCAAATGGAATTTCTCATCAATTTAGGCGTGGACGGAATCATTACTGATTATCCAGATATTTTAATTTCACTCCTGAAAGAAATGAATATTTCTGTGCAATAAAAAAGCCCTCAAAAGAGGGCTTTTTACAAAACTAATAAATACTAACTATCTTTAGTTACCTGCTTCTTTTCGCTTACGATAAGCTTCAACTTTAGATTCCATTTCTTCCATCAATTCAGAGGCACGAATCGCATCATAGATTTCCTTGTCCGCTTTAATTTTATCCAAAAGACGTTTGTTTGCAGCGCCTTCATCCCATTCCAATAAAATATAAGCTCGGAAAATATTCTGATTATTTGACTTTTCTTCCATTATTTGTTTTTTTGCAACAACGTAATCCTGAAGAGCAGTTGCAATAATTTGTCCCTGCGTTTGAGAATATCGATCTAATAGTTCCGATTCGCTTCCTAATCCTGTTTCTTCTTGAACGCGCTTCGTGTATCCTTCCATTTCAGAATTAATGGTAGCGGCGAGTCTGGAAGCAGCATCCAATGTTGCTTTGTTAATGGCTAATTGCAAATCCTGACTCGTTCCAGTTGCTGTTTCATATCGAAAACCATCTTTCTTTGGCGTCGTCATAAACCAATCTGGGATATTAGACATGATTTTCCTTGTAGGCTCTGGACTTAAATCTGGTCCAGTTGATGCACCACAATTGAATAATAGAACTGTTAAAAATGGAAATAGTAGGAGTATGATTTTATTTTTCATTGGGTATCCTTTTTTTATTAGAGAATTTATTATGATTTTCAATTTTATATTAAGCCTATTTCTAATTTAATGCAATACGATTTATTTGGTTCCAAATGCCTTTGCCATTTTCGCGCCTTCTTCCATATCAACTTTAGAAAGCAAAAAACTGCCAGCGATGAATAGGAGCAAAATTGAAAATATTCCCATCCGAGCATTCTCTGTAACCAGCGTAACCCAGCCCATCATGACAGGACCAATCACGGCCGCAAATTTCCCCAGCATATTATAAAATCCAAAAAATTCCCCTTCCTTACCCAACGGAATTAAGCGCGAAAACAGACTACGACTTAATGCTTGAAGTCCACCTTGAAAGAGGCCAATCAACGCAGCCAATCCATAGAAATGGACTTCATCCACCATAAATGTGCCCAAAAATGTCGCCACTGCGTATCCACCAATGGCAATCTGAATTGCTTTTTTTGTTCCAATTTTGCTCGCAAACCAATTGTAGGCTAGCGCTGCGGGAAAAGCAATAAATTGAACCATTAGTAAAGCCGTAATGAGTGTACTTGTTCCAAAGCCGAGATTTGAGCCCATTTTCACAGCCATTTTGATAATGGTATCTACACCATCAATATAAAGCCAATACGCCAAAAGAAATAAGGCCGTCATCTTTAAGGATTTGATATCCACAAGTGTCTTTTTCAATTCTACCCAAGCTTGAAAAAAAGCACGATGGAGAGGGATTTGATTTGCATGCTTTGGCTCATCGACAAATAGCAATATGGGAAGCGTAAAAATCCCCCACCAAACCCCAACGGATAAAAAAGATAATTTAATCGCTGTCTCAGGATTTGAAATGCCAAACCAATTTGGATTTTGATACATTAGCACATTAATCAAGAATAGAAGTCCTCCACCAATATAGCCTAAGGCAAAACCAAAAGAAGATACCGTATCTACCGTTTTTTCTGTTGAAATGGATGGGAGCAACGCATCATAAAATATATTTCCTCCCATGAATCCAATTGTCGCTAAAATGTAAAGAAACATAGCCATTTCCCAATCGCCTTGTCCCACCATCCAAAGCCCGCCCGTAGTTAAAATTCCCATAAGCGCAAAAATAAATAAGAATCGTTTTTTTGCTGAACCCCGATCTGCAATGGCGCCCAAAAAAGGAGCTAAGGCAGCTACAATGATAGATGCAAGAGCGTTGCCCATTCCTAAAACAAAAGTACTTTGAATTACATCGTCTGGGTTTGACCAATATTTTTCAAAAAAAATAGGGAAGAATCCCGCCATCACTGTAGTTGAAAAGGCTGAATTTGCCCAATCATACAATGACCAACTCCAAATCGATTTATTGAATTTCATCCTTAATTTTACCAATACTGTATATAAGTTGTGAAGTTTATTCCAGTCGAATATCCCTTCCACGTATGTTTTACAAATAAAGGAAAATTGAAA
Source organism: Fidelibacterota bacterium (assembly GCA_018671775.1). Lineage (GTDB taxonomy): Bacteria > Fidelibacterota > Marinisomatia > Marinisomatales > UBA1611 > JABHGY01. The sequence continues at coordinate 11,685 of JABHGY010000078.1, read as the reverse complement.
AATAAGCTGACATTAAACGGAATTGGTCCAATTTGGCGTCGGGGACGATGATTATGAAACATCAAAGACATTTCTACCTGTCCAATCATTTGCTTTGTATCGTAATCTTCATGCGCCTGCATCCATTGATTCCAATATGAATCTATGCTGGAAAATTGATCTTTTCCTTTGTAATAATGGCTGTATTTAATTTGAGTGGACATTCTTTTTTTTGCATCATGAAATGTCTCCAATCCTGTGGAAAACAACACTGCATTTCCAGATTTATATTTATACTCCGTGCCAAGCGAAATGAGATTGGAATCAGGATGAGTATGCCCCATTCCAAATAATCGAATGGGCGTAGGCAATTTTTCTGATAGAGATATTTGCAATCCCAGTTTACCAAAGCAACGCATTTTTGTATTACCTTCTAAAAAATAATCCCATCCCAAACCCAATTGATATTTTGTGACACCACTACCTACGGTCATTTGATAAAATTGCTTATGACGATTTTCAGCGTCTTTGTTAGTCGAATAGATTTCCATTCGTTTGCCCATTGGGATAAGCATGGAAGCGGAAGCATAAATTGCTCTCCCTTCTTTTTGCCAAGGCGCCTCGCCATAAATCAAAAAAGAAACACCCATAGACATATCGCCTATCCCAACTGCACTTGTTACATCTGGATAATAGTAATCCAATAAATCCATAATTGTTACGCTGTCTGACTGAGTCGTAGGATTAAATTCCGAAAGAAATATACCATTTTCTAATGGATTTTTTCCGCCATTCAACGCCCAGAGAATCGATTGCTCGCCATCTTCCGTATAAAATCGATTGTAAATATCTAAAATCTTTAATCGTTCACTGGCGCTAAGTGTGTAAAAATCAATTGAATTCTTGAAATCGTCAAGTGAAGATTTGGCTGATTCATGATACGAAATAAAATTATCCATGCCAGTGATTTCTCGTGCCTCAAAATCGGAAAAAGCAAAAGAAACGGTCTGAGTTTGAATAATCGGAATGCTTAAATGAAACGTAAAATCGTTAGACAGGCCATAATCAATTTTATATGTATTCGTCTTAAGCGTTTTTGTTCGTTTCTCAAACACGCTTCCTCCAAGAATAAAAGCTGTTGTGGAATCAAAATAGTTTTCATGGAAGTTCGGAAGGGAAAATTCATAATTTTGATTAATATTATCTAAAAATGTACCAATGGATATGGTGCTATCTAAAGGTGTTTGATCTAAATTAAATAAATCCATTTGACTCGAAAAATGTCCTTCATCATCTAATGTATAAAAATCAAAATATTGGCGACCAAATTTACGCAAATTGATAGATTGGGTCGCCAATGCCCATTTGTAAGTACCTGATGAAGATTCCATAGAAAACCGCCAAACATTTGCTGGCAAAGTTCTATAATTTTGACTCCATCCTATGGATAAGAAAAAAATAAAGTAAACGGGATAAGTGTAAAGTTTATTCAATGTCAGTAAGGTTTAATTCTAATCCAATTCTCAATCATAAATCAAATAGGATTTTCTAAAAGTGGCAAATCTTAAGACATCATGCATCCACAAAGTGGGCAAATAGCTTGGCGGTTTTTTTTGCGCTGCAAATATTCTGAGAAAATTTGATCCGTACAATTTATCGATATAACCGTTTTCAATCCATTGGAATTCTCTGGGATGAAGTCGTTCTACCATCAAAATAATCGAAGTCGCAACAGCCAAAGGATCACATGTTTTAAAATTGGTAATATGCAATTCTAATCCACTGCAAAATTGATGATCATATTGGGGGTTTTTCTGCATTTTATCTTGTCCTACTGGTTTGTATTTAATGAGCCGAAATGAGATACCCGGCAAATTCAATTGATCTAATTGCTGTTTTAAATATCGATTCGAAAGCCAGGGAGCTCCAAATCTTAAGTAAGGTTTTTTCGTTCCAAATCCTACGTTTAAATTCGTACCTCGCAATAAATCCATTCCTGAAAATAAATAAAGTGTCTCCATATTTTTGAGGTAAGGCGTAGGATTTACCCACGGTAATTTTGAATCTTCAAAAAACATGGATCTGCCATAATTTGCCATAGGGACAATGTGTAATTCAACCCGTTTCAAATCTTTTACCCATCCATTTTCATTGACCATAATTGCATATTCGCCTAAAGTCAAACCGTGTCGAATAGGCACCAAATGATAAGCTTCAAAAGATTGGTATTTGGGACGAGGAACGGGGCCATCAAATATATCTGCACGGATAGGATTGGGACGATCTAAAAGCATAACAGGCACATCAAAGTCGCTTGCCACTTCCATCAATTTCGTAATGGTGCTCATAAATGTGCTTTGTCTCGCGCCCGTATCTTGCAAATCTATGAGTATATAATCTAAGTCCAAAACCGTCCATTCTGGCGGTTTTCTAAATCGGATAAATATGTCAATAATATTTGCGCCATGGACCGGATCAATTTCATAGCCATCTTTAAGCAATTTCCCTTTTTCTTTTGATCCCCACAAGCCATACTCGGGAGAAAATATCTGCTCAACTTGAACATCGGGATAAGATTTCAATAAATCCAAAAGGTGGGTGCCATTTCGATTTACGGCAGTTTGATTACATAAGATGCCTATTTTTTTTCCGCGAAGTGGTGCAAAATCCATTTGCTCTAATATATCCAATCCTGAATAAACGCGATTGAGAAAAGATAAATCAGGAATATCTAAAACTTTTGAATATTGAAATTGGGCAGAATCACTTTGCCCAAAAATACATTGGAAAAAGAAAATCAGAGATATAAACCATTTCATGAGTTTAGCTCTTCTTGAAGGACATTATCCAGTGACTCAAATAGACCAAAGCAATATTCATTAATGTTGAGCATAAAATAAACCAAGTCCAAGCTAATCCAAACGATTTAAGAATAAAAACCGTAGCCAAACTACCCAATAAACCAATGATCAAAGAAACATCACTGAAATCCCTTTTCAGCTTTGTTAAAATGAATAATCCTAATAATCCACCATAAGTAAAAGAGGCAATTTGCAGTCCCACAATCACAATGGCAGAATCGCCTTCATCAAAAACTAAGGCAATCAAAATAAGCACGCCTGCCCAAAAAATACTGAGTAGTTTAGACAGAGATAAACTGGCTGTTTTCCCAAACCAATCAATGACAGAAGAAGAGGCTAGCGCATTAATGGAAGAACTGAGTGTGGACATGGCCGCGGACAATATTCCAGCCAACAAAAGTCCACGAACGCCAACGGGCAAAACCGTTGTGATAAAGTGGGTGAACTCTCGATCTTTCTGAATTTCAACACCACCCATTTGTAAATAAATGAGAGAGCCTACTAGAAGAAAAATAAAAAATTGCAAAAGAACAAAAAAGCCTGATCCAATCATGGCTTTTTGCGCTGATTTCAAATTACGCGTCCCCAAAACTCGTTGCACCATCATGTGATCTGCTCCATGAGAAGCAAAGGACAAAAAAGCCCCACCAATAAACGCACTCAAAAAGAACCAGGGTTCGGTCAAAAAATTATCTGTCCCTAAATTAAAAATATGGGTTTTACCTGCTTGCGATAAAGAAGCCATGATGTCAGAAAAGGAGCCGTCCAAACTTTGTAAAGCATAATAAATAGCTAAAAGTCCTCCGCCTAAATACAAGATAAATTGGAAACTGTCAATCCACATGACAGTTCGAATGCCTCCAGATAAAGTGTATCCCAAGGTGATGATACCAATGAGTAAAACAGCCTGCCATATGGGCCAGCCTGTTACGGCTTGCACCACAACGGCAGTAGCCAAAAATCGAATACTATCCGCTAAAACACGGGTGAGCAAAAAAACAGCTGATGCCGCTTTTTGAACGGAAGGGGAAAATCGTTCGCCAATAACTTCATAAATACTGGTGACGCCTGAATCATAAAATTTGGGCAATAAAAAATAACTAACCATAAATCGACCAATAATATAACCCATGGCTAATTGCAAAAAAGTCCAATCACCTCGATACGCCATTCCAGGCACACTTACAAAAGTGAGGACAGATGTCTCTGTCGCCACAATGGAAAATAAAGCCACAGCCCAAGGCAAATCTCGTCCACCCAAAAAATAATCTTCAGTGGTTTTATTAAAGCGTCCAGAGTAAATCCCAAAAGCAGTTACACCTCCGAGAAACAAAATAATAATACTAATATCAATCCAATGCATGCTTCAATTTAAGCAATCATTTCTTTTTGCGTGCAGTAAAAAGAAATGATTGCCGAACTTATTTACACGTATGAACCCTATTGAATCAAACTTAAATTTCGCTGTGGCTAGTAAAAACCAAATGAAAGGGAAATGCTTTTGTGGTAAACATCGCTTTGTGATTTCGGGAGAGCCCTACCGTGTTGTTCATTGCCATTGTAAAAATTGTCAACGATCGGTCGGAGCCGCTTTTGTGACTTGGATTGTCATCAAACGAAACCAATATGCCATCAAACCTGAAGCAAAACGTCATCAAGCTTCAAACCAAGCAATTCGCACATTTTGTGATACATGTGGATCAAGTCTCACTTATGCACATCCCGAACGAGCAGATTATTTAGATATTACAGCGGGAACAATCAATCATCCAAATTCCTTAAAACCGGATTGGCATATTTGGGGAAAACGAAAAGTGGAATGGATTAAACTCCACGATGATTTACCTTTTTATGAACAATTCCCAGATAATTAACAATTTATAATTTATAATTATACTCTGTCCTTCCGCCAATCGCCGTTAAGAGCACATAAGTCGTGGAGTTAATGGCTTTGGCGATTTTTTCCACAGGAATATTATTTTTCTCCGTTAAACCAAAAATAAGGACATCCTTTCCCTCTTCTGGCATATCTTCGCCAAAATCCACCATAAATTGATCCATACAAACTCGTCCGGCAATTTTATATTCTTTCCCTTCGTAACCTACAAATCCATCCACATACCATGGACGAGGAAATCCATCGGCAAAACCCATTTGAATCACAGCAATATTGGATGCTTTTTTCGTTTTATACACACCACCGTAACTGACAGATGTTCCTTTTGGAACGTGTCTCACATTCACAATCGTCCCACAGTAATTCATGACTGGCTTTACAGAGACATCCATAGACACTTCATCTGAAGGCGCTGCACCGTAAGCAAGCATTCCGACACGCACTAAATTAAATCGGGATTCAGGTAAATTTAAAATAGAACCGCTGTTGGATAAATGGACATATTTGAAAGAAAGATTAATGGTCTCTGCTTGATCCAAAAGTCCATTAAATAATGCCAATTGTTGCTGGGCATAAGCAATATCTCCTTCATCTGCCGTGGCAAAATGAGAATAAATCCCTTCACATTTTAATTTTGGATTATTTTTAATCGCAAGAAAAACAAATTCTGCTTCTTGGATATCCAAACCCAGTCGTGTCATGCCCGTATCAAATTTGAGATGAAAACGTGGACTCTCCCCTTTTTTCTCACTAAAGTGTTCGAGAAAATGCAAATCTTTGACTGAACTCAAATTGAGAATAAAATTATTCTGAATCGCTTCATTCAACCGTTCTGGAATAATTTTAGAAAAAATAAGGATTTCACTTTGAATGCCTGCTTTGCGAAGTTCAATGGCTTCATCAAAAGAGAATACCGCAAAAAACTGAATACCAAATGACTCTAATTTTTTTGCAATTGGGACAGCCCCATGGCCATAAGCATTGGCTTTTACCACACAAGCCAACGGTAAACCCCCTAAGTGCTTTTTAATATTTTGAATATTTTGACCTAATCGATCGAGGTGAATTATGGCCTTAGGCCCTGGATTATTCATGGAGATATATTTCGACCAAACGTGATTTCAATAATTCAAAATCATCAAATAGTTCCGTTGAACACGCTTCTATCCATCCACTCAAATCATCTAAATCGACGCGATTTATTAAATAAATTGGCTTCCCAAGATAATACGCCATTGTCACTTCACCGTGAGTTCCTGCCCCTTTAAAGACCGCTTCATCCCAGAGACATATTATATAATCAGCTTTTTTTGTAACCGCATCCAAATCAAAATCTACGGCATGACGGATATAGTCAATATACTTTCCTCGATCTTTTATTTTCCAAGACCGGTAATCTTCAGCATTTAAATCTTTTTTTAACTTGATATTTTCAACAACGGGATCAATCACCGAATGTCCTAGTTTTTCATCTAACCAAAGCGTCATTTCTTCTCGCCAAGAGGCCCCTTCTCCTTTGGCAAATTCCATGGCACCAGATAAATAAGCAATCACTGAACTAACTTTTTCCGTAGTAGAATGCTATTCCCTAAACTCCAAAGAATACTTAACATAATGACTCCGATAATAAGAGAGACATTATAAACATCATAAAAAAGAGCTTGGCGTAGCGCTTGGGAAACTAGGGCAAAGGGCAAGTAGGATAATAATGTATGAAGTGTGCTGGGGAAAAAATCTAACTCAAATAGAAATCCTGACCCCAAAAATAAAATAATAAAGCTTAAAAATACCGATCCAAAAAAGAGAATAACGGATTCCACGGCTAAGCTTAAAGATATGAAAAGATTGGCAAGAATACTCAAATATAAAAGCAAAAATAAATACATTACGATCATTTGTCCTAGGGAAAAACTGACTGAGACAAGGCTCAAAAAAACCACAGAAGCAAAAATGCTAATGATAATCGTTTCAAAAATAGTTATCCCCAAAAACGAAATGACAATATCCCACTTTGTATAAGGCGATAACGCCATTGTCTTTAATATTTTATTTTGAACGCGTAAATGATAAAATTCTCTGTAAATGAGGGGAAAAATAACCATTGAACTCAAAATAAATAAAATGCCTGGGAATGCCCATTGATCGTAGGGAATATCAGAAAGGCTCCGAATAAAAATGTGGCGGAGAGAAAGATTCAACAAAGAAAATACTATAATGGGGAAAACCATAAACAAGACTAAGAGTGGAAATAAATTATTCTGCCACAAGTAAAGACGCCTTTTAAGTAATGGAATTATCATCATAAACCATCACCTGCGAATTCTGAATCCAACAAATCTCTCAAGCCTAATTTTTTTACATTTAAATCGATCATTTCGCTCTCACCTACCTGCTTTAACACATCAAAAAAGACGTTTCGCGCTCTCCCATAAAAATGAAATATATTTCCCAGACGATTGGGTGAAACCACTGTATTTACATTAGATAATTCTGTATAAAGTTCATCACTTAATTCTTCAAATTCTATTTGAAATTGATGATAATCAATCGTGCTTTCTAATAATTTATCTAAATGACCATCCAAAATAATTTGTCCATGGCGCAAAACCAAAATGCGATCATGTGATTGTTCCACTTCCTGCAAAGCATTACTTGCATAAATGATGGTTTTTTCTTTTTTTAATTCTGTAATCAAATCCCAAGTTTTTCGAATGGATGCAGAATCCATGAATCCCGTAGGTTCATCTAATATCAAAATATCCGGATCATGAATTAATCCACGAATAATCATAGCTCTTTTTTGAATTCCCTGGCTTACTTGACTTGCAAGTTCATCTAAATAAAGTTCTAAATCTAATTTTTTAGCGTAAGTGGATAATCGACTTTGGATAGTTTGATCGTTAATACCAAACAAATGACCATGAAATTTAATATTTTGTGCAAGAGTTAAATCAGGATCTAAATCATTTTCGTGAGGAACAAAGCCCAACAACTTCCTTGCCTCTATTCGACGTTTTTGGCTATCTAAACCATAAAGAAATACTTGTCCATAATCTGGGCTTTCAAATCCAGCCAGTATTTTTAGGATTGTAGATTTGCCCGAATCATTATCGCCTACAATCGCCACCAATGAGCCTTTTTCCACCCCAAAGGTCAATCCAGCCAAAACGGTTTTATCCTTGACTAATTTACCAACTTTTTTGAGCGTTACGCTTGCTTCCATTTTTTATTTAACCATTATAGATATAGATTTCATTAATGTGCTTCAAACCATGATTCACCCACACCCCAATCAACAACAACAGGAACCGATAGGGGTAAAGCATTTTCCATTTCTTTCACCACAAGCGCTGCCAGTGAATCTACTTCATTTTCGGGCACTTCAAAAATTAATTCATCATGCACTTGCAATACCATCTTTGCTTCTAATTTTTCTTCAATCATTCTATCTCGAATATGAATCATAGCTAACTTAATCATTTCTGCTGCTGTGCCTTGAACTGGCATATTAATCGCCATCCGTTCTGCCGCTTGTCGTCTTAATCCATTGTCACTATCTGCATCCCAAACAGGTCGGCGACGTCCCAAGACCGTTTCCACCATTTTTTCTGTTCGGGCTTTTTCAAGTGTTTGATCTACATAATTTCGAATGCCTGCATACTGTCTAAAATACGTATCAATAATAAGCTGAGCTTCTGCACGAGGAATCCCTAATTCCTGACTCATTCGAAAGGCACCAGCACCATACATAATTCCAAAATTGACGACTTTTGCTGTCCGCCTCATTTCGGGAATCACTTTCTCAATTGGAACACCAAAAACCAATGAGGCCGTTCTAGCGTGAATATCCTCTCCATTTTGAAAAGCTTTGATCAATTCAGGATCTTGACTTAAATGAGCCATGATGCGAAGTTCTACTTGAGAATAATCCGCTGACAAAATTTTCCAACCTGATTTTTGCGCGCAAAATGCTTTTCGAATTTCACGTCCTTCCTCATGGCGAATCGGAATATTTTGAAAATTTGGATTTGTGCTGGAAAGCCGTCCGGTGGCTGCAATAAATTGATTAAACGTGCCATGAATTCGTCCCGTTTTAGGATGAATCAAATTGGGCAGAGCATCTACATACGTATTCTTCATTTTGTTGAATTTGCGATAATCAAGCACTAACCCTGGAATAGGGTGTTTTTCTTTTAGCTTTTGTAAAATAGGTTCTGCGGTCGATCGCTTCTTAATAGGCTCAAGCCCTTTAATATCAAAAAGCACATTCGCAAGTTGCTGAGTCGAGTTCACATTAAATTCTGTGCCAGCTTCACTATGGATATCTGAAACCAGTCGATCTAATTTTTCGCCCAAATCATCAGACATCTTTGCCAAAAATTCCTTATCTACAAATGTGCCATTAAATTCCATATCTAACAAAACAGGAATCAGAGGCAATTCAATTTTCTGGTAGAAAGAATACAATTCTTCTTCCTTTAATTTTTTCTGCAATATGCTCGTTATTTGTCCTGTAACGTCCGCGTCTTCCGCCGCATAAAAAGCTGTTTTTTCCAATGCCACTTCTGCCATAGTGATTTGCTTCCGCCCTTTCCCAATCAAATCTTCAATGGGCAACATGGGGTAATTCAATAATTCTAAGCTGAGTGTTTCCAATTTATATGATCGGGAAACCGGGTTTACCAAATGGGCAGCCAGCAATGAATCAAATGCAATTCCTGCCAAATGAACGTCATGGTTTTTCATCACAAGTGCATCAAATTTTATATTTTGCCCCGTGAGTATAATATCTTCATTCTCCAAAATATTTCGACAGGCATCTAAGACGATTTTCAAATCATCTTTTCCAAACAAATTCTCACTTTTATCTTTGAATAAAATGGGAATGTACCAACCTTCATTGGGTGCAATCGAAAAACTTAATCCCACAATATCTGTTTCCATGGCTTGAAGCGACGTCGTTTCGATATCAAAAGAAATCAGCTCAGCTTTTTCCATGATTTGAACTGCTTTTTCTAACGCATCAATCGTTCGGATTGTTTGATAATTTTTCTTTGGACTATCGTATTCAGGGACGGCATCTTCTTGTGAAAATGAAATTAGCTGATTGACTAAAGCATGAAATTCTAATTCTGTCAATTTTGTCGCAAGCAAATCCGTATTAAATGATTGGAGTTCCAAATCTCTCACCGATTTTTCCAAATCCATATTAATATCGATAGTGACGAGTTCCTTGCTAAGTTTAGCCATCTCTTGATTTTCCATCAATCCACGGCGAACGCGAGCATTTTTCTGACTTTCTGCATTGGTTAATGAAGCTTCCAAAGAACCATACTTTTTGATCAGCTTTACGGCCGTCTTTTTCCCCACACCTTTTACGCCAGGCACATTATCCGAGCTATCGCCCATCATGCCAAGTAAATCGATAATTTTGTCAGGTGGAACGCCCCATTTTTCCGTCACGCCCTCCACATCATAAATGGTGGGCTTCTCGTTCCGTCTCCCCGGTGCATAAAGATAAATATGATCATTCATCAATTGCATAAAATCTTTGTCCGCACTCACAATGTAAACATCAATATCTTCCCTTTCGCCCTCTTTCGCAAGCGTTCCAATGATGTCATCCGCTTCAAATCCTGGCTGCTTCATCGTGGGAATTTGCATCGCATCCAATAAATCCCAGAGATGGGGCAATTGAGACTGTAATTCATCCGGCATAGGAGGACGATGAGATTTATACTCAGAATACATTTTATGGCGAAATGTCTTTTCTTTCGAGTCAAAAATCGCTGCAAAATAATCTGGTTTTTCTTGCTTAATCAGACGAAACACTTGATTGACAAAACCAAATAAAGCGCTGGTGTGTAAACCATAACTGGTCACGAGTGGATTGCGGATTAAGGCATAATGAGCCCGATATAACATGGCATAGCCATCGATGAGAAATAATCGTTTTCGCTTGTTTATTTTTGGCATATGTTAAAAATCAATCTTAGTCAAAATTAACTGACACAAGTTTCGAAATCCCCTTCTTTTCTTGCGTTACGCCATACATGGCATCTGCATTTTCCATTGTGAGTTTATTATGCGTAACTACAATAAATTGCGTTTCATCAGAGAACTGTTTGAGCACGCGGGTAAATTTATGGATATTCACATCATCCAGTGGCGCATCCACTTCATCCAAAATACAATAAGGACTGGGCTTCACTTGATAAATCGCAAATAAAAGAGAAATAGCGGTAAGGGCTTTTTCTCCACTAGATAATAATCGTAAAGATGCATTTCGTTTTCCAGGCGGTTGAGCTTCAATCCCAATATCTGCATCCAATGGATCAGGGTCACCCAGTAAACGTAGGGTGGCGTTTCCTCCTTCAAAAAATAAATGAAATAATTTCTCAAAATTTGCTTTAACCAAATCAAAAGTTTCTTGAAAACGCTTTCGCGCGGATCGATCAATTTTTCGAATTGTCTCTCTTAAATTTTCTTCTGCACTTGCCAAATCTTCACATTGCACTTTTAGATTATTGAGTCGTTCTTCTTCTTCTGAATGCTCATCTTTCACTGCCATATTAACCGGCCCAATGCTCTCTAATGAACGACTTATTTTATCTATATCAAATTTTAATTCTTCTTCTGTTTGTTCAACGCTTAAGTTTTTGGGAATGGATTGTTCATAGCGATCTTGAATCCGGTCTCGAACCAAGGCTAATCTCTGTTTGGATTCGGCCACTTCTAATTCTGCGTTTTTTAATGATTCAAGCAACTGCTCTCTACCATGTTGCTCTGATTGAATTTGAGATTGAATCGCCTCAATAGAAGCATATGTTCCTTTGTAAACAGACTGCTTTAAATCTAAAATAGATTTGTTTTTTTGGATTTCTGCTGTAAGCTTTTTTAACGCTTTTTCTCCCGAAGTAATGTCTGCTTTTAATTGGGTCTGTTTTT
>JABHGY010000077.1 GCA_018671775.1 Fidelibacterota bacterium | reverse complement strand
GGATATTTCAATTTGGCTTCTACAATTAACGCGCGTCGTAGAGGGACGGTAAACAAAACACCAATGACGCCACCAATCGCTGATATTTTGGCCACTTCCATATAATCAAATTCCGTCCAAACGCCCATCAACACCAAGGCGGGAATGGTGAAAATAACACCCGCGGCCAATGATTCTCCTGCAGAAGCAGCAGTTTGGACGATGTTATTTTCCAAGATATTAGATTTTTTGAATAAAGATAAAATACCCATTGATATGACTGCGGCTGGAATAGACGCAGAAACGGTCATTCCTGCGAATAAGCCAAGATATGCGTTTGCACCAGCTAGGATCATGGAAAGTAATACCCCCAAAAAAAGGGCTTTTACAGTAATCTCAGGAAGCGGTTTGTTGCTCATTTTTTCTCCATTTTTTGTGGGAGAAGATAGAGCAAAACGATTGGACTCAGCAAGTAATCTCGTTTAGATTATTCTCCGAATCTATCATCTAAGATAGTTTGAACTTGTTTTGTATCTTGAATACTACTTGTGGCATGAACTACTTTTCCATTTTTATAATAAACGGTAAAAGGTAAACCCATAAAGTTTGAACATTCGGGTAAATCTCTGATCACATGTGAGAATGATGAGTCAAAAGCCATGTCATAAAATTTCACATTTTCATAATCTGGTTTTAATGTTTCCATCGCTGTATAAACAGGCGTACACATGGGTCCCATTCGCCCACAACAAATCATTACATCCTCATGCTCAGCTATAATATTTTTGTGATTTTCTTCTGAAATAACGTGCTCTAAACTCGTTTGCAATAACATAAATTATCCCTTTTCTTGATTAATTAGTTACCAGGAATTTTCTTGGTAATATTAGTTAGATGAATCTTTTATAGAATCGTTACGATTTATTTCAGGCTATTGTTAATACATCGCAGTGAAGACAATATCTCCATTGCATTCTAGCTTTTCGTTGGAAACCTTGCAAATAAAACAACCATTTTGATTCCACTCAATACAGGACATTGATTTTGTTTTCCTTATTTAATTAGAAAAAAGTTGTAACCAAAAATCAAAGAAGGCATCAAACTAATAATTATACAAACTTTTTGGGAGTAGGACAATTTATGACTATTACAGACATTGCAAAAAAAGAGATTAATACGATATTATCCCAAAATAATGGAAAATCATTAAGAGTATATATGGCTGGTTTTGGATGAGGTGGTCCTAGCTTAGGCATGGCTCTGGATGAGTCCAACAATACAGATAAAAAATATTCGATTAATGGCATAGAAGTTATTATTAGCGAGAAAGATCAAAATCATGTAGATAGTTTTATGATTGACTATGTAAATGATTATCGAGGAAAAGGATTAACTATTCAATCTGCTGGTGCATGCTAAATTAAGTTAATCGTAGAGTGAAGCGTTGAAAGCTTAGGCTTTTATTGGTATTACCTGTAATTTTATTTGTATTCGGGGTGCTGTATTGAAACAGGTCAATCGGCTGAGAATAAACTCAAGAACCTGATCTAGATAATGCTAGCGTAGGAAGTCGTCATGAAAAACAGTCTAATATTTCTATCTTTTTTTTCTATTTATTTTTCTCAAAGTTTAGAGATTCATGGAAGGATAGTTCACGAAAAAACACAAAATCCTATTCCAGATGTTAATATCATATCTGAGATTCAAGGAGCAAGTTCTGATCAAAATGGCTATTTTGACATTCAAGTTGAATCAGGAAATGAAATATCCATTACTCACATTGGATTTAAACCTGTCAATATACAAATCAATGATTTATCAAATATCGTTGTTTCGTTAGTGCCAATCATATTAGAAGGAAGGGAAGTTTTGGTGCTTTCTGGTTTATTGGCTGAATCATTTGAAAAAACGACTTCCAGTGTTATCGTGATGAACTCAAATGAAATTAGGTCAAGCAATGGACTCCATTTTCAAGATGTAATTGGAAAAATACCTGGATTGAATTGGGCAGGCGGTACGTCTCGTCCTCGATATTTTCAGATTCGTGGATTAGGAGAACGAAGTCAATATGCAGGGGAAGGTGCCCCTAATTTTTCTGTGGGATTTATGGCGGATGATATTGATTTATCCGGCATGGGGATGGCGAGTTTTTTATTCGATATGAAACAAATCGAAATTTTTAAAGGTCCCCAATCTTCTATATATGGTCCGAATGCCATGGGCGGACTTATTAGCATGCGTTCGATGAATCCTTTTGATTCGTCGCCAAATCGTCTCAGTCTCACGTTGGGCTCTGATCATATTTGGCGAAGTGGTATAGGATTTGGCGGGAAAATATCTCCAACCTTGGCTTATCGTTTGAGTTTTTCTTCTGGACATGGAGATGGGTTTCGTGAAAATATATATCAAAGATCCACCACAACAAATGGGAAAAATGAAGCCAATCTTCGTTTGAAATTGGAGATGAAACCGTCAAAGAAAACAGATTTATTGCTTACTTTATTTCGTTCGGAACTAAATAATGGGTATGATGCTTGGGCACCTGATAACAATACTGAATTAAAAACGTACACAGATGTAAGAGGGCTTGACAGTATGGGAACGCAAGCCTATTCTTTGAGAACGGAAACAGAATTGCCTTTCAAAAATATAAATTTTACAGCGATCCTTTCTCAGTCTAAAAACACGCTACGTCATAGTTATGATGGTGATTGGGGAAATGATGAGTATTGGTTAAGTCATCATGGATTTGATCCCGACAGCACTGGATGGCGTTATTCATTTTATGATCAAACGCTTCGATTACGGAATACGAAAACACAAGATTATCGTTTGAATCGACAAGAAAAAAATAGTTCCTTTCTCATTGGATATTACTCGAAAGAATTAGAAGAGAAAGATACGGCGACTGGCTATATTTTTGGCGGGGACGCCACGGCGCTCCAAAGCCGATTTAATATCGAAAATCATGCGATTTATGCTCAAATTCAATACGAACTTAACGCTGAGTTGCAATTCAAGATAAATGGTAGATCGGAAAGGCAAAGGACTAGATACTTAGGAGAGAGCTTAAACGAGTGGGTTTCTGAAGATACAAATCAAGTGAAAACTGAATCTTATGATCAATTTTCTGGCGGGAAAATGAGTCTTTTGTATGAAGGGAATCCTATTGGAAAATTTTGGATTTCTTTAGCACGTGGATATAAAGCAGGAGGCATAAATCAACATCCATCTTTATCCGATTATAATCGAGCTTTTGAGCCGGAGTTTATCAAAAATGTGGAATTTGGCTTTAGAAAATTGGCATCGTCTTATGCCATTGATTTTATTTTATTTTATGGTTTAATCGATCAAAAACAAGTATCGATTTCAAGTCAACAAGTAGAGGGAGACCCCAATAGTTTTGTGCATTATACCGCCAATGCAACGCAAGCCATTATCCGTGGGTTTGATTGGAGTCAGAAAGTGAAGATTTCTCATGCTTTATCTGGACGAATCAATTTTAGTTTTCTAGATAGTTTTGTAGATGATTTTTCTTTTCAATCGGATTCAGTTGAAATTTCGTATGGTGGTGGACGTAGTTTGGCTCATGCGCCAAAAAAACAAATTATGGTCGAGCTTAATTACGAATCGCCCAAAGGATTCTTTAGTAGTTTTTCTTATCAATATAAATCTGAATTTTATTTTTCAGATAGTCATAATCAACGTTCTGAAGCCTATGGACTTTTGAATGGGAAACTTGGATTCAAATTCGAGTCTTGGTCTTTGAACGTTTGGGTAAAAAATATGACGGATATTCGATTTGCTACACGAGGTTTTTATTTTGGATTAGTGCCACCAGATTACCCTGATAAATTATATTTAAGCTATGGAGAGCCACAGCATTTTGGTTTGTCTTTGGAGACGGAATTTTAAGAGGTTCAACTGAAGGATTGGTTAAAAAGGTATGAAATAAGGCTTACTCCATACCTCTATTTAATGTTATACTCGAAGGTCTTTTCCCACATACAAAAGGTCAATAACTATGAAAGAACGGCGATATGAAATCCTCGGTATATTAACCGTCGCCCTATCTGTTTTTATCTTCGCCAGTCTTGGTGGCTACCATTCCGGCGAAGAGCCCACTATATCTTCGGCTGTTCAAATCGAAAATCCCATGGGAATAATGGGTGTTTTTACATCTTACATTCTCTTAAAAATTGGCATTGGATACTCCGCATTTTTTATCCCCTTTTTAGGGATTGCATGGGGATGGCACCTTTTTGGACAAAAAGATTTAAAACGGATTACGCGTTTAAGTTATTATATTATTGTGGGAGGCTTCTTATTGTCATTCACTTTAGGCTTTATGGTTATTTTACAATCTTCATCAGGAGAAATAAATATCCGTTGGGCAGGATTGGTGGGATGGAGTGTATCCAAATTCTTTACTGATTTTTTAGGATATTTTGGTACATTTTTAGTGCTACTATCAGCTTGGTTAGTCTTGTTCCGCTCCGTCTTTGAATGGAGTTTTTATTTACCTTTCCAATCTTTGGGGGAAAAGTATACAAAGTGGAAAAGTGAGAAAAATTTAGTCAATAATCAAAAAGAAAAAGAAGATACAAAGCGGAAGCATACACAAGATTTGCTTTCTAAAATTTCTGAAAATGATGAAGAAAACATGCCTGACCCAATTGAAGAAAAGGAAGACGAGTCACCTGAGGAAAGTGTTGAAACTTTTGAACTTGATGATCCATTAAAAGAAGAGAATGATGGAAATGAAGAAATCACTGATTCCTTGGATCCAAGTGAAGCAGCAGCAGAGTCAGATGCTGGCCCCATTGCTACCGAGAAAAAAACGGAATCGCATTCGGAAACGCAGAATGAAATAGATGAAACATCAGATGCTTTGAATGTGGGGGAAATGACGACGGAAGAAGAAGTCCTCATTGACGAAATTGAAGATAGGCAAACGCCGAAAAGGGAATTTCAACTTCCTACGACAGATTTATTGATGGATCCTGTACATATTTCAGATACTATGTCTCGAGACGAGCTGGTTGATCGTGCAAACTTTTTAACTGAATCTTTGGCGACTTTTGGTGTTGTGGGTAAGGTAGTAAATGTCCATCCTGGCCCTGTTATTACTTTATTTGAAGTGGAACCAGCTGAGGGTGTTCGTGTAAATAAATTTGTTGCATTGGCTGACGATTTAGCCCGTGTCATGGAAGCCAGTCGTGTTCGCGTTATTGCGCCCATCCCAGGGAAATCCTCTGTTGGCATTGAAATTCCAAACCGCAATCCGGCGACCGTCTATTTTAAACCTGTGATTAATTCTCAAAAATTTGTTGAATCGGATTCTCTGCTAACCATTGCTGTTGGTAAAACAACATCGGGAGAAATCGCCACTTTAAATTTAGGGAAAATGCCTCATTTGCTTATTGCAGGAACTACGGGGTCTGGAAAGTCAGTTTGTATCAATACAATTATTTGTAGTTTTCTTTATCGAGCAACGCCAGAAGAATTAAAGTTTGTCATGATTGATCCTAAAAAAGTAGAAATGGCCCTTTATAAAAAATTGGAAGGTTATCATTTATTGAAAATGGAAGACATTCCTGAGCCCATTGTCACATCCACGGATCACGCCATTTTGGCCCTTAGAGCTTTAGAAAAAGAAATGGATCGACGGTATAATGTCTTGGCTGAAGCGGTGGTGAGAAACATTGATGAATACAATGAAAAAATGCGAAAAAATGATGAAACAATTATGCCATATATCGTTTTGGTGGTTGATGAATTAGCTGACCTGATGATGATGAGTGCAAAGGATGTAGAAGCGCCAATTGCTCGCTTAGCCCAATTGTCCCGTGCGGTTGGTATCCATCTCGTTATCGCAACCCAACGACCATCTGTAGATGTAATTACGGGAGTCATTAAAGCAAATTTCCCAGCGCGAATTGCATTCCAAGTTGCAAGCAAAATTGATTCGCGAACAATTATTGATCAAACAGGAGCAGAAAAACTCATTGGCCGCGGTGATATGCTTCACCTTGGTTTAGGCTCTTCGGATGTGACTCGTTTGCATAATGCGTTTGTCACCTTAGATGAAATAGAAGCATTAATGAATCATATTGCGGACCAACCAAAAGGTGAAAGTGTAGTTTTGCCATCTGTAAGACAGGCAACTGTGCAAGATTTTTCTGATGGTATAGGCACAGATGACTTATATGACCAAGCGGTTGCAATGGTCATTACGCATCAGCAAGGGTCCATTTCATTATTGCAACGCCGTTTAAAAGTGGGCTATTCTCGTGCGGCTCGACTAATCGACGATATGGAACAAGGAGGGATTGTAGGTCCATTTACAGGCAGTAAAGCGAGAGAAGTGCTCGTGGATGAAACCTATTTAGATAGTTTGAATTCGTAGCAGGATTGCCTTTTGAAAGTTTTCCCCTTATATATCTCTCTCTTACCTTGTTTCTTATTTGGGGGTAATCTTGATGTACTTCAATCTTTTAAGCATTTATTTAAAGAAGGTAAAATATTGCAAATGCCTATTGAATTTGTCCAGATTCAAGAAAATCAAAGCTATAAGTCCCAAGGTGATTTTCTTTTTTTTTCGCAAGATCAATATCAGTTTGAATCAAGCGAACAATCCATTTATTTTCACCAAGATACGGTTTGGACGATGAACCATGGTTCGCAGCAAATTATCATTGATCAATTACTATCTGACGAGTTTAGTTTTTTCAATATATTATTAGGCCAATTTGAGGGTATTGAATTTTTAGATCCGATTATAGAAAAAGGGATATTTAGATATGCGTTTAATATTTCTGATTGGGATTTGAGGGGAGATTTGATTCTATATACAAATGGCAATCCAAAACGTATTGAATTATATATAGACGAAAAGCAATCAACTTCAATTGAGATTGGAAAATTATCCTATCCCAAATCAAAACAATTTAATGTGGAATTCCCAGAAACTTGGGAAGTAATAGATCTTCGTGAATAAATTTATTAAAATTATCATCAGTGTTTTTATCTCAGGTTTTGGACTTTATTTTGCTTTTAAGGGTGAACAATTTGATGTGCTTTGGGTGCAGATTTTGGAAGTTCAAATTCTGCCATTATCCATATCTATATTTTTATTGATTTTTAGTATTTATGTTCGCGCGAAAAGATGGCAGGTGATATTACTACCTGTTGAAAAAATTGATTCTCATACTTTATTTGCATCAACCATGGTGGGATATTTTGGAAATGGTGTTTTGTTTTTCCGATTGGGCGAATTATTGCGTGGATATAGTATAGCATCAAAATCTAAACTAAGTGTTTCTCAAGCGTTTGGGACAATCTTATTAGAACGAGCATTAGACATGATGAGTGTGGTAATTTTGATAATCGTCGTTTCGCCATTTTATCCTTATAGTAATCCTATTTTTAGAACGGCCATTTTTACTATTTCAATTATTTCTATTTCTGCGGGTGTATTTTTATATTTGAGTCAAAAATATTATTGGATTGATAAATTCAGACATTTTTCGATAGTGAAAGTGGGGATAGGGAAAGTTGCCTTTCAGGTCTTCGAAAAAATATTTGATGGAATAACTTTATTACGGCAAACTCGTCATTCTTTCATTATACTTTTGTATAGTATTTTTCTATGGATCATTTATTATTCGGTCACACTTCTTTTGCTCAGCAGCGTTTACATTGATATTGGATGGATTGGTCCTGCTGTCATATTAATTGCTGGTAGTATTGGGCTAGCGATTCCAGCGCTTCCAGGTGCAGCTGGAACTTATGATTCGGTTATCAAATTTGCGCTAATTGCACTTTTTACTATTTCAAGTGAACAGGCCTTAGCGTATGCATTAATCTCACATTCAGCGTCTTTTTTCCCGTTTGTTATTATTGGGATGATTTATTTTATTTTTGGTTCTGTACGTATCAAGGATATAAAAAAAGGATCAGCTGGTGAAATCTAATTCCCCACTAAAAGTTGGTGTTCTTTATGGCGGAAATTCTGAAGAACGAGATGTGTCCATGCAAACAGGAAAAGCTGTGATGAAAGCGTGTCAATCTTTAGGATACAAAGCAATTGAATTAGAATTACAAGTCTCTCTTTCTCCGCTGATAGAAGCAATTAAAAAAATGGATGTAATCTTTATTGCTTTGCATGGTGGGAGTGGCGAAAATGGACAAATCCAAAGTGAGTTGAAAAAAATAGATGCTATTTATACTGGCTCTGGGCCTGAAAGTTCTGCTTTGTGTATGGATAAAAGTGCGTCCAAAAATATAGCGAAATCGAACAGCATTAACACGGCTGATTGGGAGACTATAACAGAGAACGATTTAGCGCTTATAAAAATACAATGTCCATTTGTTGTTAAACCAAACGATCAAGGAAGCACGGTGGGACTGTCGATTGTCCATAAAGAATC
This sequence comes from Fidelibacterota bacterium, assembly GCA_018671775.1. Lineage (GTDB taxonomy): Bacteria > Fidelibacterota > Marinisomatia > Marinisomatales > UBA1611 > JABHGY01. The sequence continues at coordinate 2,504 of JABHGY010000077.1, read as the reverse complement.
TGAACTACAAGCTGCTCTAGATATTGCTTTCAAATTTGGGGATGAAATCATGGTGGAATCTTATATAGATGGACGTGAATTAACGGTCGCCATCATTGATGGAAAAGCCATGCCTATCGTAGAGATTATACCCTCTCATGAATTATATGATTATGAATGTAAATACACGGCAGGGATGAGTGAGTATGAATGTCCAGCAAATTTATCACAAAATCTTAGTTTGCAAATCCAAAAAGATGCTGTGCGTCTTTTCGAAGCTTTGGGCTGTGAGGGATATGGGAGAATTGACTTTTTGCTTGATCAAAATGAAAAATACTATTTTTTAGAAATGAATACTTTACCCGGGATGACAAGCACAAGCTTGGTTCCGAAAGCAGTAGCAGCAAGGGGTGACTCTTTTTTAGATTTAGTTAGACAAATTATAGAAACGGCGATGAAGTAAGCTTATGATTCAGTTTTACAATACATTAACGAGAAAAAAAGAACCATTTAATCCTATTGAAAAAGGAAAGGTGTCTCTATATACTTGTGGGCCAACGGTTTATGATGAAGCGCATATAGGTAATTTCCGAACGTTTATGTTCGAAGATCTTTTAAAACGCGTTTTGATGCTTAACGGATTGGACGTTTTTCACGTAATGAATATAACGGATGTGGATGACAAAACCATTAAAAGAGCAAAAGAAACAGCGCAACCACTGCAGGCATTAACAGAAAATTATACACAGAAATTCCATGAAGATTTGAAGTGGCTTAAAATGCTACCAGCGGATGAGTACCCTTGCGCTACACATCATGTCTCTGGAATGATTAAGATGATTGAGTCGCTTATCAAGAAGGAGCATGCATATGTGGAAGATGATGGTTCCGTTTATTTTAAAGTAAATTCTTTTTCTAAATATGGACAATTGTCCAATATAAAATTTGAGGATCAAAAAGTTACTGAACGTATAGGTTCAGATGAATATAGTAAAGAAAGTGCGCAGGATTTCGCCTTATGGAAAGGATGGAAGCCCGACGATGGAGAGGTAGCCTGGGATTCTCCATGGGGAAAAGGTCGGCCGGGGTGGCATATTGAATGTTCATCTATGAGTATGGAATATCTGGGTGATCATTTTGATATTCATTGCGGTGGGGTTGATAATATGTTTCCTCACCATGAAAATGAAATTGCTCAAAGTCAATGTCACGCGGGTAGCTCCTTTGTGAATGTTTGGTTGCATTCTGAACATTTGATGGTAGAAGGGGGGAAAATGAGTAAATCTGAGGGTAATATTTACACTGTATCGGAATTAAAAGCGAAAGGATTTACGCCTGAAATTATTCGATATCAATTGTTAAGTGGGCACTATAGGACGAAGATTAATTTTTCATTAGCGAAAAAGCAAGAAGGTGAAAAAATCGTCAAAAGGCTTTCTGAATTTAAATCGCGATTAGAATCGTTTGATCTTGAAAATGTAACGCTTGATGAAAATCCGACTATTTATTCTGAATTTGTTAAAAATTTATCGAATGATTTGGATACGCCAAATGCATTAGCAATCTTTTTTGATTTTATGAAGAAAATGAATAGGCAAATGGATAAAGGATCAATTGATAAGGAACAAGTTGCATCATCATTATACTTTCTAGACAAATTTGATTCTGTTTTTGGGCTTATTCCAAGGACAGGTAAGGTACCAGAAGAGATTGTTAAACTTGTTCGCCGTCGAGAACAAGCAAGAAATATAAAAGATTGGAATGAGTCAGATAACCTGAGAGATAAGATTGATGCATTAGGATGGAAAGTTAAGGATACCGCATCTGGCTCAGAGATTAGTAAAAAATCTGCATAGATTTACCTTATTTTTTATCTAATTCGGCATCGTCACAAGTATGAGTAAAAAAAACTTTGATAAACTTGAAATAAACCATTGAAACGAGTTTGTATTTTGTCATAAATTTGAAGGCTGTGCTACGATGCATTCTAATAAAGTGTATTAAGATGCCACCATAGCTCAGTTGGTAGAGCGCCTCACTTGTAATGAGGATGTCGCGGGTTCGAATCCTGCTGGTGGCTCCATCTAGCGATGGATAAGTAGGGCGTTTTTTGATAATATTTCGGGGGAGATGCCCGAGCGGCCAAAGGGAGCAGACTGTAAATCTGCCGGCGTATGCCTTCGGAGGTTCGAATCCTTCTCTCCCCACAAGGCTTTGCGAGTGTAGTTCAATGGTAGAACCCCAGCCTTCCAAGCTGGTGATGTCGGTTCGATCCCGATCACTCGCTCGAGAAACTGGATTTGCCTGCGTAGCTCAGTCGGTAGAGCACTTCCTTGGTAAGGAAGAGGTCACCGGTTCAAATCCGGTCGTAGGCTCTTGAGAAAATTAAAAATTAAGTAAAGGAGAAAAGCAATGGCAAAAGAGAAATTTGAAAGAACCAAGCCGCATGTAAACATCGGAACGATTGGTCATGTGGATCATGGTAAGACAACATTAACCGCAGCGATTACCTTAACGCAAGCGGC
>JABHGY010000076.1 GCA_018671775.1 Fidelibacterota bacterium | reverse complement strand
ATGAAAGAATTAAAACGATTTTATGGATTTGACAAACCTATTTACCAACGCTATTTAATTTGGTTAGGCATTTGGCCTCGAGAGATTAAACATCGCGATTTTCTTATTCCATCAAATCAAAGTCAGGTGGAAAAACGTGTAGGAAAAAGAGATGGGCAAATTTGGCGTGTGGATGTATCTGTCAATGAAAACGGGGATTTAAATGTTTTTGAAAAAGATGGCTCAGCCAGTCCTGTCTGGCAAGCATCTATTGATGAAACAGAAGAGGATGGAACGAGAAAAGCCGTCATTTTTCAACAGGAATTTTCAGGGATTTTAACAGGGAATTTGGGTAAATCTTATACCTACGCAAAACCTGTAACAGAAGTAATGGCACCGCGATTTAAGGTGTCTCTATTTTTTGGTCTTATTGGCTATTTTTTATCTTATCTCGTTTGTATTCCGTTGGGAATTAAAAAAGCTTTAAAACATGGTTCGACATTTGATTTTGTTTCCAGCGTTATCATTTTTGTCGCTTACTCTATCCCAGGTTGGGCTTTAGGGGGCGTATTATTAGTTCTGTTTGGTGGTGGCACTTTTTGGGATATTTTTCCGCTCGGCGGATTTCATGCACCCATGGAAGTTTGGGAAACCATGTCAATTTGGGAAAAAATAGTGAATCAAGCTCATCATGCCGTTTTGCCAGTTATTGCCTGGTCTATTACCAGTTTTGCAACGTTAACCGTTCTCATGAAAAATAGTTTATTGGAAAATTTAAGCCAAGATTATATCCGCACGGCATTTGCTAAAGGGTTAAGCGAAAAACGCGTCGTGTGGGTTCATGCCATGCGAAATTCCATTATTCCGATTGCATCCGGTATTGGATACATTATAGCGGTGGTTATTTCCGGCTCGTATTTTATCGAACGCGTATTCAATATTGATGGCTTTGGACGAATGGCGTATCAAGCCATTTTGGATCGAGATTATCCTATCACTTTGGGATTTTTGGTTATTGTGGTTTTGATTCGTTTGGCAGCAAATATTTTATCAGATTTAGCCTTAGCCACGACTGATCCACGGATTAGGTTTAAATAATATGAGCGAACAAAACCAAAATAGTAACCACGTTTCCATTTCGCTCCAACTTCAATTCTCCCCTAAGACTCAGACCTTTGGTGCGGGACAGGCACGGGAGAAAGAAAACGGAATTATGTATTTAAGTCATTTTCATTTTCTTACTTTTTTTATCCCACTTTTGCAGGGGGATTTATGGGGGTAATTAATAAACGAGAGAAAATGACTCAAGAATCAAAAAACAAAAAACACGTTTCCATTTCGATTAATCGTCGCCGTTGGCTCAAGTTTAAAGGGCTCAAACGGGGATATTATTCATTTATCGCCTTGCTCACTTTATATGGCATATCCTTTTTATTGCCTGTGTTGATTAACAGTAAAGCCTTGGTCGTTCAATACGAAGGTGAATACTTTTTCCCTGCCATACTTGAACTCATGCCAGGAATGGCATCTTATTATCCTGGACAACAATTTGGCCAGGATGTCCCAGGGGAAGCGAATTATCGAAACCTTCAAAAAGAGTGGGAGTCGGGAACAGACAATTGGGTAATTATGCCGGTCTATCCTTACAATCCCTACGAAGATATAACTACGGAAGGCAATAAAATGTATGAAGCGCCTTCTCGTAAACATTGGCTCGGGACGGACAATACTGGGCGTGATGTTTTTGCTCGATTATTTTATGCATTCAATATTTCCATTTCATTTGCGTTGATTCTCACATTTGTCAATTATGTGCTGGGAATTAGCATTGGAGGTGCCATGGGATTTTTTGGTGGGAAAGTTGATTTATTCGCTCAAAGAATTATTGAAATATGGTCTAGTTTACCCATGCTTTTTGTGATTATTATTATGAGCTCCATCATTCGCCCATCATTCTTTTTATTAATTTTTATTTATACCATGGTGAATTGGATTTTCTTAACCTATTACATGCGAGCGGAATTTTATCGAGAAAAAGCCAAAGATTATGTAAGTGCGGCTATTTCCATGGGGCAACGGAATCGCACCATTATTTTTAAACATATTTTACCTAATTCATTGGTGCCGGTCATTACCTATTTCCCGTTTTCGGTTGTAGGGGGAATCTCTATGCTGGTTGGTTTAGATTATTTGGGTTTTGGTTTACCACCACCCACGCCAAGTTGGGGCCAAATGTTAGATGTTGGACTGCAAAATGTAAGTAAATGGTGGATGGTGTTTTCTCCCGTAACAGCACAATTTTTGACCCTACTCGCCATTGTATTTATTGGTGAAGGTGTCAGAGAAGCATTTGATCCAAAAGTATATTCGAGATTGAGATAATGAGCGAAAAATTATTATCAATAAAAAACCTTAAAACTCGATTTAAAGTCGGTAAAGATTGGGCAACCGCTGTCAATGGCATTAGCTTTGATATTTTCAAAGGGGAAACCTTAGGAATCGTAGGCGAATCTGGCTCAGGAAAATCTGTGTCCGTATTATCATTGATCCAACTTATTCCAAATCCACCTGGCGAAGTGTCCGAAGGGACGATTACGTTTAAGGGAGAAACCATTTTTGATGGTGATGAATTAGCTTCAATCCGAGAAAAACCTGAGTTTAAATATTTTAACAATTTAAAAGGGAAGAAGCGTTCTTGGGTTTCCCGTGCCTTTTTCTTTGGCTGGATTGGACTCCATTTTCTATTGGGAATACCTGGAATAATTGCCTTCTTAATTTCATTCTTTTTAGATGCTTTTATAGCAATTAAACTCTTTTTTTCATCTCCACAAAAAAAAGCCATGGAGTCCTATCGTGAAGCTATGTATAAAAGGATGCGGCATTTTCGTGGTCGAGATATTGCCATGATTTTTCAAGAGCCTATGACTTCTTTAAATCCGGTTTATACAGTTGGGATGCAGGTGACAGAATCTATCAAACCGAAGGATTTTAGTGATTATTTGAAAGATCATATCATTGGAAAAGCAAAATCGTTATCAAATATTTCCAAAAATAATCGTAAAAAGATAATGGCTGGGACCAGTTTACTTTTTATTTTGTTTGGACAATTGAGTGCAGGGTGGACATTTGAGGTCGAATCTCTATTTTGGTCTATTTTATATGGCGTGGCGCTTCCGGGTTTTATTACGTTCCTTTATCTCGGATTAAACAAACTCATATCGGATGATTATCGAATTATCAGTGAAAAACTATTTCAAGATGGCGTAGAATTACTTCGTCGTGTGGGTATTCCTGACGCTGAAAAACGGATGAATGAGTATCCTCATCAATTTTCTGGTGGAATGCGTCAACGGGTTATGATTGCTATGGCGCTGGCAAAAAATCCATCTCTGCTCATTGCAGACGAACCAACCACTGCTTTAGATGTAACCATTCAGGCACAAATTTTGGATCTCATGTTAGAATTAAAAGAAGAAAATAAGGATGCGGCAGTTGTATTAATTACACACGATTTGGCCGTGGTGGCGGAAACCTGCGAACGGGTTATTGTTATGTATGGTGGGGAAATTCAGGAAGTGGCAAATGTGAAAGAATTATTCAAAGATCCAAAACATCCTTATACCATTGGATTGCTCAATTCTATCCCAAGACCGGACCAAGGGAAAGAACAGGAACGCTTAGAAACGATTCGCGGAATGGTGCCAAATATTTTAGATATGCCCAAAGGATGCAAATTTTGCACGCGATGCGATTTAGCGGAAGATAAATGTGAAACAGAGAATCCAGCATTGCAGGATATGGGGAATGACCATTTTGTTCGGTGTCATTTTGCAGAAAAAACAGGAGTTGAAGCATGAGTCAGAAACCTGTTGTAGAAGTTAAAAATTTAAAAGTGCATTTTCCCATTCACGGTGGCGTTATTTCCAAAAAAGTGGGAACGGTAAAAGCGGTAGATGGCGTTTCCTTTTCTATTGGACGAAGAGAAATTGTGGGATTGGTTGGCGAGTCCGGTTGCGGAAAAACAACCGTTGGACGTGCCATGATAAATATTTTACACCACATTGCACCCGATGTGGAAATTGATGGGGAAATCTTATATCATTTTGGAGATGAGACCGTTGATTTTGCAAAATTAACGTCTCGAGAAGTCCGCAAATATCGTTCTCGAGTTCAAATGATCTTCCAAGATCCGTATGCATCTTTAAATCCGCGCATGACTGTGCATCAAATTGTGGAAGAACCCCTACAATTACATACAGATCAAACGGAAAATGAGCGACGAAATACGGTCATCAATTTATTGGAAAAGGTGGGATTGCAAGCTGTTCATGCAGATCGATTCCCACATGAATTTTCTGGTGGACAAAGACAGCGTGTTGGGATTGCTCGTGCTTTGGCCACAAATCCTGATTTGATTATTTGCGATGAACCTGTATCTGCCTTGGATGTTTCGATTCAAGCGCAAGTCATCAATTTGATGATGGACATACAAAAGGAATTTGATGTATCCTTTTTATTTATTGCACACGATTTATCCGTAGTAGAGCATATTTCGGATAAAATTGCGGTTATGTATTTGGGCAATCTCATGGAATTTGGTCCAGCCAAACAAGTATATCATCATCCAAAGCATCCCTATAGCACAGCGCTATTATCTGCGGTGCCCATTCCAGATCCAGAACAGAAAAACCGTAATCGTAT
>JABHGY010000075.1 GCA_018671775.1 Fidelibacterota bacterium | reverse complement strand
GCCCATAAATCTTCCAACGATCCGCCGCCTCGCCCCACAATTAAAAGATCTACTTCACTGATATTTTGAAAGGCTTCTATACCTTTAACAATATCTTCCGCTGCTCCTTGGCCTTGCACTTTTGTAGGACGAACAACAAGCTCAATATGAGGCGCTCTTCGTCCTAAAACTTGGATAATATCTCGAAGGGCTGCGCTGGTTCCGGAACTAACAACACCAATTTTTCTGGAGAATTTTGGCAAGGGCTTTTTATACTGCGCATCAAAAAGGCCTTCTGCTTGAAGCTGTTTTTTTAAGGCTTCAAAGGCTAAATATAATGTGCCCACACCTGCTGGTTCCATTTGGCGTACGGAAAGTTGATATTGGCCTCTTTTTTCGTAAACAGAAATGGCGCCAGACGTGATGACTTGCATACCTTCTTCCAATTTAAATTTTAGATACTGATTATATCCTCGAAAATAGGTGCATTTAATTTCAGCCCGGTGATCCTTGAGCGTAAAATACATGTGCCCCGAACTATGATGATGAAAATTAGAAATTTCCCCTGTTACCCAAATATCAGGAAATTCTCCTTCGATTAACGATTTTAATCGCTGGGTAAGTTCAGTGATGGATAGGGGTTTAAAATCCACCCGAGATGGCCAGTGATTGGCATGTAAAAATGATTGTCACACAATTAAGAGAGAACTATGCGGTCAAACAAACTGACCGCATAGTTCAAAGCTAAGAACGCTTAGTTTTTCTTTTTCTTATGTCGATTTGCGCGTAAACGTTTTTTCCGTTTATGGGTATTCATTTTGCGCTTCTTGCGTTTTTTTCCGCAGGGCATAGTGTTCCTCTTTTACTTATTTGTTAATTCGTTCACGCGTGATCGCATCATTTTAGCCGGTTTAAATGTGGGTACATATCGCTCCGGTAAATAAATGGCCTCTCCTGTTCCTGGATTTCGTGCTTTTTTTGGCATACGGTGCTTAACGCCAAAGGTACCAAATCCACGCAATTCCACGCGATCGTTATTTGCTAATGCATCGATAATGGTTGACATAACACCGTTCATAATTGTTTCTGTCTCCACTTTGCTTAATCCAGTTGCGGATGAAACAATATCAACTATTTCCTGTTTTGTCATAATGAACTCCTCCTCTTTGTTGGAGATTATCCTTCCTTGACCCAAATGGTCAATTTTTGTCCTGGGTGAATCATATAAGAACCATATTTTAAATTATTCCATCGTCTAATTTTTCCAGCTCCGGTTCTATAATTCTCAGCAATATGGCCAAGCGTATCCCCTCTTTTTACCTTGTAAACCACTTTATAATGACCCGCAGGTCCGCCATTTTGCAAACCACCATACAATCTTCCACCCTTGCTCGGAATCTTAAGACGAGCGCCTACGCGAATTTTATGTCGGTTTCTAATTTTATTAACAGAAGCAATATCATGAACCGATACCTTATATTTTTGAGATATGGTCCAAAGGCTTTCTCCATAGCGAACTTTATGAGAAACAAATTGTGGCGCAAAACGTTGATTTTCTGATAATTTTGACCAATTGTTTTCAAAATGTTCTTTTGTTCCAAAAGGCAATTTTAATAAATAAGGTTTATCTGCAGGGGAGGCCGATTGGCGCAACTCCGGATTATAATTTCGTAAGGTTTTTACTTTGATTCCAGCGTTCTGGGCTAAAACAACCAAATCCGCACTTTTTTCTAAGCGCACTTCTTCAAATCGAAATGGCTTAACCTTCGGAATTTTAAAATCGTAATCTGCTGGAGACTTTGCAATAATTGCGGCAGCCAAAAACCAGGGAATATAATTTCGTGTTTCTCTTGGTAAAGAATGTAATTGCCAAAAATCAGAGGTTTGATGCATTTTGGTGGCTCGCCGAATGCGTCCACCTCCAGCATTATAAGCAGCTAAAGTTAAATACCAACTATCAAACGATTTGTTTAAGTCTAATAAAAATTCACACGCTGCATGTGTTGCTTTTATTGGGTCCCGTCTTTCATCAATATACCAATTCCTATTTAAACCATACGCTTTCCCTGTAGAATAAATAAATTGCCACATTCCAGAGGCATTGGCGCGAGAATACGCTTTTGGATTTAGTCCTGATTCAATCATAGCCAATACAATAATTTCTTCTGGAACTTCATGTGATTTCAATATAGGTAAAATTAATCCTTTATACTCTTCATACCTTTCCAACCAAATCTCAAACTGTCTCCGCCCTTTAGAAGTAAAATAATTGATATATTGATCTACCTGCTTATTGCGCACAAGTGGAATATGGCCATCTCGATCATCAACGACTACAAATTTACTCTCCCCCATTTTAATTTCCAATGGCTCCAACTTGGATGTGAGTTCGTTCCGAGTTCTGTCTGCAAAAAAGGGAGATTCAGATTGCTGGATTGTTTTGAGCTTTTGAGAGGTAATATCGGAAAAAGTTTTATCAAATCGATCAAATTCTTCTCTATCCTCAATACTCATATCACCTAATTGATCTGCTTCCATGAGGAGCTCAACAATGCGACTCAAATTAAAAACGACTTCAGCCGTATCATGATGAAAATCAGCAATTTGCACGTCTACCAACAGAAGCTTTACGTCCTGTAGTAGTGTGGGGAATCTATTTTGAGTCTCATCAATATCCGCAGTTTTTTCTGTGATTTCTTGGTCCAGAATTTTATCAGATATAGCTTTTTCAGCCCCAAACCCAAGACTGAGTATGAGAAGAAAAAGAAGAGGTGTTGTTCTTGTAAAAGTGTTATTCATAGTGATTTACATCAATATTAAGGGTGGAAACTTAGGGGCATCGCATCCATAAGACAATAGGGCATATTTCATCGAACGTAGATTATTGATAAAGGTTCATTTCTATTCCAGGACATGCAAGACAAAGGTTTTTCTCACAGTATGAAGACTCTAATACTAAGAACCCTTGAAGAATGGAAAATGATTTCAATTCTTTTTGTGATAAAACATGACCAAACTTTCGTTGAGCTTTTCCATAAGTATATGGCAAACGTAATCCCAACCATTCGGATTGCCACAACTGTAATCCAAGGCCATCACCCTTCCTTAAAGATTGGGCAGCAAGAAAAGGTAGAAATACATTGCCGAGCCATTCAGTGATTAAGCCCTGACCAAATCCACAGACACGCATTTTTTTCTGAACCCATGCTATCGAAACATCTTCAGACAGAAACATATCATAATGCTTCATAAGAAAATGATAAAATAAGGCCGCTTTGGGCAATAATTGACTCGCTTGTTTTGCTGGGCGTACGGCACAATGATTCCAATCACATGCTTGACTAAAGGCAAGAAACTGAGCGATAAGTTTTTCTTTATTTCCTATATGTTCTCCTTGGCAATACACCTTTTCTGCCAATAAAGCCATGCTACTTTCATTCCCTTTTGCCGCCACTATTTGTAATGATTGTGTGATTAGCAACTTTTTAGGATCTTTTCCAGCCATCTGATATCTCTCGACCTTTTTAAGCCAGCGTTTTTGGCTTAAAAATAATAATTGGGAACGGATATCATCCCGAATAAGTTTCCCCGCCAAAAGACAAGAAGAGCCCTCGCCTTTCGTATCTCCTTTTTCAAAAAGGATAGTGGGGATAAACGTAACGGGAGATGGTGCAAATTGATGGACCACATGTAAAATAACGGATTGATATTTCGGATTTTGATGGTGGCCATGATACCACCAACTTTTTTCATGTAAATGTATTTCAATGTCACCTCTTTGAATATGGCCATTGACGAATACAATGGCATTCAAAAAATCTGGGCCATCATGATGGTTTTCTTTCCCCGGGTCAATCACCATTATGGGATGTTTATTCCTATCATAGAAAATTTGACCTTTGGGTAATTTGGTCCACAACTTTACGATTTGCTTTTCATAAATGAGAGGGGAATCATGCACACAAAAAGATTGATATTTTGGCTGAAGATAAATCACCTGCGTTTTGCTTCCCACTCATTTTTAAGCCGAATCACTTCATCTCGTATTTGTTCTGCAATGACACGCCTATCTTTTGTATCTAAATCTTTTGTGATTATTGGCTCTCCCAAAACAGTTTCAATGGGTGTTTTTCCTAACCCCCAGGATCCTTTAGTCAGTAATTCAAAAGTGCCACACAATGCCATCGGTACAATCGGGATACCCATTTGAATGGCCATGACGATACCTCCCCGTTTAAAAGATTTAATCTGTCCATCTAATGAGCGAGTGCCCTCTGGGAAAAGGAGAATGGATCGAGGGTCTTCATTCAGGGATTTTTTGGCTTTTTCCAAAGAGTCAATGGCTTTGTCGTGATTACTACGATCCACAAAAATATGTCCACCCGCTGTGAGTGCTTGCGCAAATACAGGGATTTTTTTTAACTCAATTTTTGCAATGGATACCATTTTGTTCGGTATGGTTGCATATGCTAAGGGGATGTCGAAACCAGAAGCATGATTTCCCACAAAAAAATAGGATTGATTTTGAGATATTTTATCAAGGCCTGAAATTGAATACTGGATGCCACCTGACCCTAAAATGAGTTTGGACCAGGTTTGAGCAACCCAAGCCATTAAATCGGTACCATTTCGTAAAAATAAGGATAAGATAACACCGCCACCGCCTAAAATAATCGTCCAAATGATGAGATTAAATATAACCCAGATGGTCCGCAATCAGCCTATCTCCTCTATGCCCAAAAGTTTGGCGACACTTTCAGGAAAGCGAATCGTCCCATCCGCTTGTTGGTATGTTTCAATGAGGGCAATAAACAGTCGAGGCGTGGCCACTCCAGAGCCATTAAGTGTGTGAATAAAATCGACTTTTTTATCATCGGTTTTTCGATATCGAATATTCCCTCTTCGGGCTTGGAAAGATTCAAAATTGCTACACGAGCTCACCTCTAACCATTTTCCCTCACCGGGAGCCCACACTTCAATATCATAACATTTTGCGGCCGAAAAACTCAAATCTCCAGTCGAAAGGGCCAAAACACGATAATGAAGTCCCAACGCTTGTAAAACTGACTCAGCTTGTAAGGTTAAACTTTCCAGCTCATCATAGGAATGCTCAGGCTTTACAAATTTGACCAACTCCACCTTATTAAATTGATGAACCCGCAATAATCCTCTCGTTTCTTTCCCATACGAACCCGCTTCTCGCCGAAAGCAAGGCGAATAGGCTACGAGTTCAATAGGCAAATCTTTTTCATCTAAAATTTCCCCTTGATAAATATTGGTTACCGGTACTTCCGCTGTGGGCGCCAAATAAAGATCATCCACTTCCGCATGATACATATCTTCTTCAAATTTTGGGAGCTGTCCCGTTGTTATCATGGCAGATTGTCTTAATAAAACGGGGGGAAAGATTTCTGTAAATCCATATTTTTCGATATGATGTTCTAACATGAATCTGAGTAATTCTCGTTCTAATTTTGCACCTTGCCCTATATATAAAGGAAATCCTGAACCTGATAATTTTGCTGACCGTTTAAAATCAAATAAATTTAAGGATTCCCCCAAATCTGTATGTGATTGAAGCTCAAAATCATACTCGGGCTTTTTACCCCATTGGCGAATTTCAACATTATCATTCTCATCCTTACCAATAGGAACAGATTCATGAGGAAGGTTAGGTAACCTCAGGAGGACATGTTGAATCGATGCTTGTAAATCGCTCCCTTTTTTCTCATAAGACTTTATTTCTTCTCCAAGCGACCTCATCTCAAGAATCATTTTTTCCGCATCTTTTCCAGCTTTTTTCAATTGACCAATTTCTTCAGATGCACGGTTACGTTCTGCGCGCTTTTCATCTAATGAGGATTGAATCTCCCGATGAGACTTGTCTAAAGATAGAATATGATTAATATCAATATTTTCACCTTTTGTCATAAGGGCTTTTTCCACCGCTTTGAATTGTGTTCTTATTAGATTTATGGATATCATTTTAATTACGTCCGAAATTGAAGACGGAATTTACGAGAGAGAATAGGGCATTCCAAGGCCTCCTCTCAATCTTAGAATTAAGCTGATTCTTCTTTTAAATATCAAGATAAAAATTATTACATAAATTCTGTGCCCGGGCACAGAATTTGCGTAATAATTTACAGTAAAATATGTTTGCTTATATCATTTAATCTCTTTACTATCCTAGCATAATAATTGTTATTATCTTAAAGGAATTCTATCGAAAATAATCGCTAACAAGTCTGTTTTTAACAAAATAAGGAGCGTTGCGACTATACGAGTAAGATTTTTGCCATTATTACATAATCGGCTATTCCTCTATTCACAAAGTTTACAATAAATCTATCTATGAAAAATACTATTCTATATCTGTGTCTATGCTCAATAATGTTTGGCCAAACTCTTGACATTAATGCATTAAGAAATGTTCAATCTGCGTTTTCTAATTCGGGGGAATATTCATCTTCTACAACTCAAAATGTTCAAGCGAAAATGCAGATTAAAATGGATAAGCCTATCGATCCAAAACAATATATAATTGGCCCGGGCGATCAATTTCTTGTCAATATCATTTCAAGCGATCAAGTTGCAAATTACACCTTAAGCGTTTCACCAACCGGTGAAATCCTCATCCCATCTGTTGGTATTATTTCATTAAGTGGCGAGTCCTTAAATCTTGCTATCTCAAAGATGGAATCAGCCATTAAAAGTTTAAATCAAAGTGCTCAAGTTTTCATTCTATTATCTGAGATAAGGGAGTTTAAAATAAAAGTGGTGGGACATCTACAAAACCCTGGACTTTATACCGTAACGCCCGTTACTCGTGTTTCTGACTTATATCAAGATATCATTTCTGAGATAGATATTGAAGAGGACGAAAATGACGATGAGAAGATTAATCGCGAATTTAAAGACAAATATGATTATGGCAATATCATCCAACAAATGAATCAAAAAGAAAAAACTGCAATCGTTTATCCCGAGTTATCAACTCGAAATTTGTTTTTACTCCGTGACAAGGATACCGTTAAAGTCGATTTGGCTAAATTTGCTGCAACAGGGATTGACCAATACAACCCTTTTATTAATCAAGAGGATATTCTTGTGATTCCCTTAAAGCAAAACCTTGTGAGTATTTATGGTGGTGTTAATATATCTGGAAAATATGAATTTGTGCAAGGCGAATCTCTGCATGATTTAATCCGTATCGCAGGTGGCATCAGGCCTGATGCAGATCCAACTAATATTGAAATCACTCGCTTTACAAGTCCAACTCAGAAATACTCCTTTCAAACATCCTTGGCTCACGCAACTAATATAATCATAGAGCCTGAGGATCATATCATGCTGCGATATGCTCATAATTATAAAAGACAAGATGTGGCCTATGTACAAGGCGAGATATTATACCCTGGTGTCTATACAATAGAACCAGGCATAACAACCATTGGAGACATTCTTTCAAAATCAGGGGGATATACAGATTATGCAGATTCATCTAAAATGATAATAAGCAATGATTTCATTGAAGAAATTCCTGATAAAGAAAAAATGCGTATTCTTTTTATTCCAGAAGAAAACAGATCCGGTGCAGAACGTGCCTACATCAAAGCAAGAATGTTAACACAAAAAGGAACCTTAGAATCGAACTCAATCAATCAGACACAATCTATTGTAGATTTTAAACTATCAAAAAATGACATCATAACTATCCCTGAAAATTTTTCTTTTGTTGAGGTTTTAGGTGCAGTAGAAAATCCTGGTCGATATGCCTATTATTCTCATTTTCTACTTTCAGATTATCTTGAGCTTTCTGGAGGATTAACAAAGACGGCAACTCGGGGAAAATTTATTATCAAATCAGGGACAGGACAGCGATTACCGTTTAATAAAAACATAGGAATTGAAAGTGGAGATGCCATCTTTATTGCAGAAAAAATGGAGTATAATAAATGGTTAGTTCTCAAGGATACTTTAACCACATTAGGACAGTTTGCAACGTTGGTGTTGGTTATTCAACGTGTATTGGAGCAATAATATGAAATTAACACCACACGAACAAAAAGTTTTTGACCTTGTGCAAAACTTCCCTGAAATCTTAAACAATCCCACTGAACGTAAAAAGATAGCAGAAGAAAATAATCTATCTGAAAAAACATTGAGAAACCGAATTGCAGAATTAAAAAAAAGGGGGTTGATTGATTTGTCCCCAGAAATACAACCTGCTAAAAACAAATCTATGATTACGGAAAATGATGAAATAAATCTCTCCGCCATTTGGGAGATGGTAAAATTAAAACGTAAATTTATTTTTAAATTTGCAAGCTTTTGTACAATTATCGGCTTATCATATTCTCTTTTTGCAACGTTATATTTTAAATCAACGACTTCCTTGTATCCTGCTGGTGAATTAAACCAATCCGGTGGTATGCTTGGCGATTTTCAAGGCTTAGCAAAAACGTTCGGTATGGGCAGTCTTGGGTCGGCTCCCACCTATAATATCCCCGATATCATTAAAAGTCGAAGGTTAAAAAAAGATATTGTGCTCAAAAACTGGAAAACACAAAAGTTTCCACAAGGATCAAATTTGATAAAATTCTGGGAATTAGGAAAACCTAAACTATTTTCCCCTAGACAATGGTTGTCCAAACTTTTACCTAAAGGCGAATTTAAAACCGATAAAAACCTGAAATTGACACATGATGCTATTTTAGAATTGGATGGGCTCATCTCAGTCAAGGAAGAATTATCTGGGCTGATTACTGTTTCTGTGCTGATTCAAGATCCAAATCTTGCTGCCGATATTGCTAACCATATAACCCATTATGTAAAAGATTTTATTTCATTTGAACAACATCAAGAAGCAAGCCGAAACCGGACTTTTATTGAAGATCAAAAGTCTGAAGCCAAACATCAACTAGAATTATCTGAAGAGACATTAACGTCTTTCCAGAAAAAACATCAAATGGCACGAGATACCCCCGAAATAAAAATGCAACGAGATCGTTTGACCAGTAGTATTGAAGAAAATCGAGCTGTTTATATCACATTGCGACAACAGTTTGAAATTGCAAAAATAGACGAGAAAAAAGAAAAATTACTCATCAATGTGCTGGATATTGCAGAACCCGCTATCAAAAAAGATAAACCAAAGCGGACTTTAATCGTATTGCTTTCTTTGTTTGGTGGATTGATGTTAGCCATCCCAATTGCTTTATTTAGGAACACTCACTAACTTTTTT
>JABHGY010000007.1 GCA_018671775.1 Fidelibacterota bacterium | reverse complement strand
CCAATTACTTGAGCAATCTCTGTTTGACTATATTCTATTTTAAGCATCGATTTAATTATGTATCTTTGTTCCAGTGTGAGCTGGCTGTAGTGTTTCATTTGTGCGCCTCATTTTTGTCGGTGGGAAAGTGCAGAGCCTACAGCGGCTCCGCTTTTTTCACAACCAATCTTTGAGTTGCACTTAAGAGTTGAATTCAGGTAATGGTTTTCAAATTGAAAAATTATATCGTAACACTTCTGGTGATTGCATCCTTTGCCTTCGGACAATTTTCGCCTGGTCCTCTATCAAAATATCATGCTGAATTGGAAGGAACATCTAATTGTATCGAATGCCACGAACTGGGTAAAAAAGAAATCTCTAATGGCTGTATCGAATGCCATACACCTTTAAAATTGCAAATTGATAAAAATAAAGGATATCATATAGGTGAGCGAAAAAAAGATTGTGGCATGTGTCATTCTGACCACAATGGTGAAGCATTTGAGTTGGTATTTTGGCCCAAGGATATGAAAAAGTTTGATCATAAAGAAGCAGGCTATCGATTAGAAGGAAAGCATAAAGATTTGAAATGTGGAAAATGCCATACACGAGAAAATATTGTATGGGAACCGATTATCACTTGGGCAAAAAAAAATACACAGTTTCCTGTTTTGGATCGAACCTTCATGGGACTTTCACCTAGCTGTCAAACCTGCCATACGGACGTGCATAAAGGAGAAGTTGGAAACGATTGTGCTTCCTGTCACAGCACTAAATCTTGGATTGATGCCGAATTGACTTTTAATCACGATAAGGCAAAATATCTCTTGAAAGGAGCGCACCAAAAAGTCGATTGTGAAAAATGTCATAAAAAACATAGTGCTTGGGATCCTCCAGTAAGACAGCTCACTGGCTTGGATTATGCATCTTGCGCCTCTTGTCATAATGATTTTCACAAAGGGAGTTATGGCAATAAATGTGAATCGTGTCACAACACACAAAACTGGAAAGAAACCACAGATTTTGACCATTCTAAAACCAAATATCCTTTAGAGGGAAAACATTCAAACGTGAAGTGTATGGATTGTCATAATCAATCCTTGGCGGGTGCTTTGCCCTTATATCTTTCCTGCCAAGCTTGTCATAGCGATTACCACGAAGGACAATTTTCTCAAAGAAAAGATGGCGGTGATTGTGAAGCGTGCCATACGGTCAATGGATTTAAACCTACTACTTTTTCCTTTCCTATGCATTTGATAACGCGGTTCGTTTTAGATGGAGGGCACATGGCCGTTCCTTGCAATCAATGCCACAAACCCTATCAATCAAAATCTGGAAAAACCCAAATCCAATTTACCTGGAAAAACCCCGAATGTAAAATTTGTCATGATGATGAGCATCGTAATCAATTTGCATTCCATTACGAAAATAAATGTGAATCTTGCCATATTTCTTCTTCATTTAAATCACTAATTTTTGAACATGATAAAACCGAATTTCCCTTAGATCGGAAACATATCAATGTGCCTTGTAAAGATTGTCATAACAAAGAACGAGATACAAACGGTGTCTATACCCGCTATCGTCCCGTCCCAAATCGATGTGTAGATTGCCATAAACTCACAGGAGATATTCGATGAAAAAATTGATTTTAATGCTCATGCTTTTTCAGTGGATCTTTCCATTTCAAAATCCAGAACTCACGGTTGCAGGGATGGATTGTGAAGATTGCCACGGCGGTGGAGACTGGACCACCATCAGCCTGAAGGGATTTTCCCATCAGACAACGAATTTTCCATTAGCCGGAAGTCATCGCATTCAAAATTGTTCTGATTGTCATCAAGGAAACACGGTTCAAGAAAAACATCAATTCACTTTGGAAGAAAACGAATGTGCTTCCTGCCATTTGGATATACACAAAAATAAATTGGGCAACGATTGTGCACAATGTCATGGCAATGATTCATGGCAAGTTACTTCCCGAACCTTTAACCATGAACTCACACAATTTTCATTGTTAGGGTCTCATAGACTAACCCGTTGCCAAGAATGTCATACTGAAACACCCATGACAAATTTTGATTTAACACCCACAGATTGTTATGATTGTCATCGGATGGATTATGATCAATCAACAAATCCTGCTCATTTAGAAGCTCAATTAGACACAGACTGTGAAATCTGTCACGCCACTCAACAAAGTGCTTGGATGCCATCCACTTTTGTTCATAATCTTGCAACAAGCTTCGTTTTGGACGGGGCACATAAAACCACAACTTGCGTTCAATGCCATTCTGGTGGAAATTATGATCTTCCCTTAGATTGTGCCGGATGTCATATTGAGAGTGGGTTAGCTAACAGCAATGCTCTCCAATCGGATTATGATCATGACACCCATCAAATTAATGCAAGCTGCGAAAATTGTCATGTGGGAACAAATTGGGCGGAACTCATTTTTGATCATGTCAATTTTACTAGTATTGATTGCAGGACCTGCCATATTCCAGAACAAATAAATTCAATCAATCCGCCTCATGCTGACGGAAATGTTTCTTCAGATTGCGAAGTGTGTCACTCCACTACAGCATCATGGACAATTTCGTCTTTTGATCATACAGCATCTCAAACAGAGTATCTTTTGACTGGCGCCCATCTTTCTGCCGATTGCGAATCCTGTCATGTGAATGAAATCTTTAACAACACGCCGAACGATTGTTGGTCTTGCCATGAACAGGAATATTCAGAAACAGGTACTTCAACTTTTCCTGATTCCCCCTCTCATATCGAAGATCAATACAGTCAAAATTGTGAAGTCTGTCATAGCACGAGCACATGGGAAGGGGCAGAAATTGATCATGCCCTTACCAATTTCCCTCTCAATGGTGCGCATGCAACGGTGGATTGTGCTCAATGTCATGTGGATGGGAATTATGATTTGCCCTTAGATTGTGCCGGATGTCATATCGAGGGTGCAGTGGCTAGCACAAATTCATCTACATCAAACTACGATCATGAAACGCATAACATAAACGTTAATTGCGAAAATTGTCATGTGGATGTCAATTGGACTGAACTCATTTTTGATCAT